>CAZVUF010000134.1:0-7484 GCA_964629355.1 uncultured Pirellulales bacterium
CCGGTAAAAGATGGTTCTATAAAGAAGAAAGAAAATCGAATTATCTAACCATTACCTGGCCGGAATCGGGAACGAGCACCTGGCCGGTTATCGTCCTTGCTCTATCGGAGCATAAAAAGACCACCGAGTCGGCGACATCCTGTCCCTTTATCTCGCGCTTTAGTGCGGTTTTGCTTACGTAGAATGGAATGACTTCTTCGGGTTTTATGCCATACTTTTTGGCACAGACCTTTATATATTCGGGATTCCAGATTTTTGAACCTTCAAAGACGTTGCCGGGGGCGATGCTATTGACCCTTATTCCATATTCGCCTAACTCCATCGCCCAGCCGCGGGCCATGTGTATTTCGCCGGCCTTTGTTGCATTATAAGCAGTGTTGTTCTTGCTGGCATCCAGGCCGGATTTTGAACTGAGGTTTATGATGCAGCCAGCCATTCCCTGGGCGATCATAATCTTGGCAGCCTCTCTTGCGCAAAGAATATAGCCGGTCAGATTCACTTCCAATGCGAAACGCCATTTATCAACAGGCATATCGACCAGGGGATACGCCGGCGCCACACCCGCTGCGTTGACTAAAATATCAAGCCCTCCCCAATTCTCAAGAGCAGCCTGGAACGCTCCTATGACATCAGTTTCTTTAGTTAAATCACAGCGAAGCAACATTGTCTCAGAGTTCGGGATTTGGTTGGCCGTTTCCTGGATTGCCTTTTCATCAATATCCAAAAGCGCAACCGATGCACCTGCTTTTGCCAGGCCAACGGCGATGTTTCTGCCTAAGCCGCTGCCTGCACCGGTTACAATTGCAATTCGGCCATGTAATTCACCTGCGGCCTGTCCGCCGGCGACTTTCATGCGAAATGCTTCCGATTCCCACTGATTTATGAAGTCACGCTCCCTTTTTGTAAGAGTTAAAATCCCGCCCATCCGAGCCGCGTTTGTCCGGATGAATATAGAATATGCCGTGATGTCTCTGACTGTGGTTACCATTTTCTTGTTACCAGCTACAAAAAGTCCGACATCTTTAACCAGAAACGCGACAGAATATTTTTCGCCTTTGTCAATCTGCGATTTCAATCGGACAGTGATTTTCTGCGGCTCACATTTATCAATCCACATTGCAGGCCCATTGGCATAAACTAATTCATCCGGCGTTAAAATTGCCGAGAGCAGTTTCTTGGCATCCTTTTGCCGCATAAAAGCTGCAATGACATCATCGTAGAAATAGCTTATCGCGGTGTACCGGCCGGTCGCTTCGAAAAATGCCCTGCGAATACAAAGCTTGGCTTTGTTAATTTCTTCTTGTTTTACAGCTTTAATCTTTCCGACCTTTGGTTGTTTTAGTCTACTGCTGCAGCGATTTATAACTTGATGGACTAAACGCAAAGCGGTATTAGCGCTGTCGGCTGAAATCAGAAGTCCATGTTTTTCCATGAAGAGAATCGCGGGTTTTTTGCCGTATTGATTTTGATAATCGTCAACTAACTTTGCGATACTTTTTGCCAGCGTAAAGCCTGGGTCGGTGTAAGGAATCCAAAGTGGCGGGAGATTTTCTCTCTCAAAAAGCTTTTCTATTTCCGCTTTACCATTTTTAGCATTTGCGAAGGCTCCTGCTGTGCTGGGGTGCAGATGAATTACGTACTTATCAAGAAAAGCATGTAAATGTGCTTCCACCGATGGACGGGCCTCATCGGTTACATCATCGTCACAGGCAAGCAGCAGGCGATTTACAACCTCTGGTTCTCTTTTATGAACATTGAGTTTTGCCAATGATTTGTCTTTTATAATCGCCAGCACCGGCTCCAGCCGCATTCTCCGCCAGCCTCTATTTTTGTCCATATCTTTTAAGGCTGTACCGCTGGCCTTAATATACATATATTTACCATCCTCGGTTTTAACCGAAGTATTACCACCACCTCCCTGGACAAGCGTATTGTCCCTGCCTACTGCGTTCGATATTTTAATGAGTTCTAATAGGGCCTTATCCATTTGTTAAAAATGCTCCTTATAATAAGTTTATCTTGGCGTTGCATCGGGCAAGCCACCATCCACGGGGATTGTGACACCGGTGGTCGGTGTTTGACGCGTAGCAAAAAACAGCACCGCATTGGCGACATGTCGCCCCGTGATCTTTGCTTTCAATAGATTTCGGCTGCGATAGTATTCCTGTAAGCCTTTTTCATCCAACCCTCGCGCCCGCATTCGGTCGGGACCTACTTGCTCCCACAAGCCGGACTTATATTTACCTTCGGAAAATACGCCGTCCGGTGCCACCATATTAACGCGAACACCATATTGTGCAAGCTCTATACTGGCGATTCTGCCCAACTGGTGACAGGCGGCTTTGGTGGCGCTGTAGGCACCGAAACCGGCACCGGGTGACGGCACATTCTTGGTGGAGATAATAATAATGTCGCCGCCGATTCCCTGTGCGATAAAGAGCCTCGCCGCTTCAACAAGTGTCAGTAACGCACCTTCCACATTTACCTTTTCCAGCTTGCGAAAGGCCTCGAGGTCTATATCTTTCAGGAATGAAACCATAGGAATACCGGCGTTGACGATTACAATATCGATGCTACCCCAGGCTTTAACGACACTTTCGAATCCTTGGATGACAGACTCTTTATCGGTGACATCAATAGGAACACCTATCACACGCTCTCCGCCAATTTGCTTCAGGTCATCGACAAAATCCTCAAGCTTCTTACCGGACAGGTCTGTTGCTGCCAAATAACAGCCTGCCTCCAGAAGTCCGCGGCAAATGCCGTAGCCAATTGCCCCGGCAGCACCTGTTACTAAAGCAATTTTATTCTTGAGAGGCAAATCAGAGTCATTTTCATTTCTGTCAACATAAAGAATACCAAGGTCACGAATGCATATAATTTCAGGTTTTGTATTATGGCTGGCCGAGTAATCTGAAATGGCGTCACTTAATTTTTTCCGCAGGTCTTCCGAGCCGACTTTTTCATCCGCAGCATCTAAAAAAAGCGGCGGTTTTGGACCTTTGACCAAAGACGCTGGATACCGCTGAGCTTCAGCATTTTTTGCAGAACTGGCAAAATCAATAGCCTCTTTGCTCGTTAAGGATTTCAAAATAGCCGGCTTATATGGTTTATCCTCGTCACCCGTTGCTTCTGCCAGAAGCCCGCGAATAATCGGTGTTATCTGAGCTAATCGGCTCACATGTCCCTCGCCTATCGTTTTTTATTACTCACTTTTTCATTTTTAAGGGTCTCGTATAACTCATAAGCCTCAGCCGGTTTTATATTTTCGTGAACAATCTTGTGGATGGCCTGCATCATGGCTTTGGGAGCGTCACTCTGGAAAATGTTGCGTCCCATATCTACGCCTGCTGCACCTTCCTGGACAGCCCTATAGGCCATAGTCAGGGCATCGAGTTCTGGAATTTTTTTGCCGCCCGCCATAACAATCGGAACAGGACAAGAAGCAGTGATAGTCTCGAACCCTTCCTCCACGTAGTAAGTTTTCACAAGATGGGCTCCAAGCTCAGCGCATATTCGGCAGGCCAGGCGAAAATATCTGGCGTCACGGACCATATCTTTACCGACGGCTGTCACCGCCATTGTGGGAATGCCGTAGCGCAATCCCATATCTATCAGCCGAGTCATATTATGTATCGAGCGGGTCTCGTACTCGCCACCGATAAATACCTGTAATGTTACTGCCGATACGTTCATGCGAATCGCATCCTCAATGTCAACGGCCAATTCTTCATTCGACAGCTCCTTGAGTATGCTTGGGCCACCGCTACATCGCATCACAATCGGCTTATTCAAGGTAGGCGGTACCGAGGTTCGCAAAATCCCCCGTGTAAGCATTATGGCATCTGCGTAATACATCAGTGGCACTATCGTCAGGTCGATTCGCTCAAGACCGGTAGTTGGTCCCTGAAAGTAACCATGGTCGATCGCAAACATTACCGTTCTGCCGGTTTCGGGATTGAATATTCGTGACAACCGGTTCTTCATTCCCCAGTCAAGAGCATTTGCTCCTTTGAGGAAGAAGCTATCGCTTTTCATCGGAATATCTTCGTAAAACTTCTTGGCTTCTTTTGCCACATCAGCCTCGGGCATGATTTGTTCCTTTCTCTGGTTACGTTTGAGTTTTTCGCTCTTTTTTGTCTTTCAGGAATATCCAGGCTGTGCCGGAAACAAAGTAAATCAGTGTTGGTACAAGTAATACCTGCTTGAAAGAACCCAGTGCTTTTGTATATCCCGGATCACCTGAAGTATATACCTGGATCGACAGAATAAGACAGGCTAATAAAGACGCCAAAGCCACCATTCCAAAAAACCACATGATATAGTCTTTCGATGCGACCTGAGGCGTTACAGGTTGTCGTTCTGTCTTAGAGGTTGATTTTAAGCTTCGAGCCGGTTCAGTTTGTTCCTCTATCTTATCGAATTTCTCACGGGCACCAGCCATCGAAGCAAAAATAATATAAAGTACTGAAGTCAGCAGCCAAACCGGCACAAACAGAAAGAATAAATGCAGAGTTCCCGTCCTTTGAAGGGTGATAGCTACTGCGATGGCAATAGCCCAGCTTAATAGGGCTGGCCAGTTCACAAGCAGCTTCTTACGCGAAGCCCAGAATTGAGTCAGGCCTATCTTAGGGAAAATCCAGTGCTCGACAAAAACTATCGCTCCCACCGGCATCAGCAGCAATCCGTAGTAGCCGACGAAATCCAGCAATTTTGTGAATACGAATGGAGAACAGGCGATTGCCGTCGTTGCTGCGCCGGCTACTAATGTCACTAACCATCTCGGCCAGCCGGGCGTCACCGCCTGAAAGGCAAGCCCCGCACGATACAAGGTCGGATTTGAGGTTGTCCATCCGGCGATGATGACAGCAATGATTCCGGAGACACCGAGAGCCTGCCAGGCTACACCGCCTGCATCGAGCTGGGTCAGGCTTTTACCTAAAATAAGAGCTGCTCCGGCTCCCATAATGCCGGCACAAATCCAGGCCAAATAATGGCCGAGGAACATGCCGAATGCTGAATATAAACCGTATGATGCCCTTTTTGCATAGCGCAAAAGTGCCATATCAGACAGGCCGCCGTGCATTGCGAGGTTGCATATCCACGCAAAAGCTGCCACGTGCCAAAAGCTGATTTGGGGATTGCCCTCGGGTGCAACACCTGTCCAGATAGATTTATTAGCCAGAGTCCAGAAATCCTGTAAGCTACCGATTTGACCGCCCAGCTCTTTTATAGCTATGTTGGGCAGCAGAGTTATAGCTCCAGCGATGAACATCAAAAACATCCAGGGCGAGCAAACTTCCGCAAACTGCGCCAGCTTCTTGAAGCCGAGAATTGCTAATGTAACCACGACCGCGCCGACACCGATAACAACCAAAACAAATCTTATGTCCGTCGGAAACCATCCGGTTTGTTCCTCGATGCCGAACGGAATACGTACTGCTGAGGCTGAAACCGTTATCATACACCCGGCTAAAATACAGAAAAGTACAGCGTTTAGAACATTGTAAATGGTTGTAGTGACAGGTCCGGCAATTTTGCGAAGATACCAGTATAAAGTCAGACGGGTCTGAACTGCAATTGGGGCGCAGACAAAGGTCCAGGTTAACACGGCCATCAGGTTGCCGATAAGCAAACCAACAAAAATATCGAAAGCACTCGCACCCCAGGTGACAAACAGCGCACCGATAACGAACTCTGTTCCGGCGACATGCTCACCGGCGAAAACGCCGGCAAAATGTTTTCCGGGTTGAAGCTTTTCCTGCGAAACCGGCTCCCGCTCAAATTCGTAAAGCAGATCCAGTCCTTTTATAACTCCGTCTTTACTTTCGCCCGCCATCTGTTTCCCTTTCAAATTTTCGTTTTTTGTCCTTTAGGTCACGAATCACGTTTACTTGTCACCTTAGCCTCGTAATCCTTTACTTCTTTTAGCCAATTCGATTCTACTGGGACATCCTGCTTTATGCAGTAGTAATCCCATACCGCTCCGAAGGGAAGAGTCTTGATCTCTTCGAGCAGTGCCAGACGTGATGTGTAGTCGCCACTTGTTTCCATCTGTCTGAGTTTCTCTATCGGCTCCAAAAGGGCGATAAGCAAAGCTTTTATCATACAGCGCGTCCCTATTACCCATGCTGCAGCGCGATTAATGCTGGCATCGAAAAAGTCAAGTCCGATGTGCACTCGCTTCAGATAATCACCACGCACAATCTCTTCAGCGATGGCTCGCAGCTCATCCGACAGAATCACTACATGGTCGCTGTCCCAGCGAACACCTCTACTAACGTGGAGCAGAATCTCGTCAATGAAAGTCAGTACAGAGGATATCTTGTCGGAAATAACTTCGGTTGGATGAAAATGCCCTGCATCAAGACAAAGTAAAATATTGTTCTGCACTGCATAGCCTAAGTAAAATTCGTGCGAGCCAACCACATAACTTTCCGAGCCTATACCGAAAAGCTTGCTTTCTACCGCATCAAGAAGATATGTACGACTTATCTTCTCAGCGAATATTTCATCGAGTGATTTTTTGAGTCGCTCTCGTGGTCTCTTACGGTCCACCGGAATGTCTTTATACCCATCGGGAATCCACACGTTTGTCACACATGGTGTCCCAAGCTTCTTACCCATTGCTTGACCGATTTTTCGGCAGGCGATGCCGTGCTCGATCCAGAATTTGCGAATACCTTTGTCGGCACTTGCCAATGTAAAACCACTTGCAGCTTTAGGATGCGAAAAGAATGTCGGGTTAAAATCCATGCCTATACCGTTCGCCTTGGCCCAGTCAATCCATGTCGAAAAATGCTTAGGTTCAAGCTCGTTACGCTCTACCTTTCCTTTTGTCTCAGCGTAAATGGCATGCAGGTTCAGCCGATGCCTGCCCGGTATCAGGCTCATTGCTTTTTCGAGGTCTTGCCTTAACTCATCAGGTGTCCGGGCTTTTCCGGGGTATCCACCTGTAGCCATTATGCCGCCGTCGCTCAATCCTTCACTGCTCTCGAAGCCACCTACATCATCACCTTGCCAGCAATGAATTGAAACGGCTACTTTGCTCAGCTTTTCTATTACCTTATCTGTATCGACACCCAGTTCCGCGTAGCGTTGTTGTGCTATCTTGTATGCTCTTTCAATGCTTTTCGAATTACTCATTTTGCTTCCCGCTTTCCATACTTTTCCAAAAGTTTCTGCTCCGCTTGTTTTGTCCACAGTCCGTCTTGCAGATTCCCGGCGACTTCCGGCATCTTCTCGGAGAGTTCTTCCAACGGCAGCAGCCCTAGGCCGTGACAGGCCGGATAAACCATAATTTTACCTGCTATTGAGCGATTTTCAACTGCTCTTATGCCGTCGGTTGCTCCATCCAGTCCGCAGACAGCCGCCACACTGACGTTGGTATCGAGTCTGACGGATTCGACTTTCTCCAGCATACGTTTCATATCATCTAAAGTCGAGCCGCTGGTTCCGATGAAATATAACTGCTTTTCTATGTA
>CAZVUF010000135.1:0-7477 GCA_964629355.1 uncultured Pirellulales bacterium
TTCGCCACATTCTCTGCTCAGGAACTTTGTCCTGCGGCTCTTTATCAACATAAGGTGCTATACCACCTTCAAGGCCAACACCCATAACCTTTGCGCCAGGGGCGGCTTCGATGATTTCTTTCAGGCGGTACTGCAGCTTGACCGTCATTTCTTGCGCATCCTCGTAAGTTTTAGGCGAAAGCGGCATGAACATACTTTCCTGCATGGAGATGTTGCTTTCGGGGTATTCCTTCTCAGTGTGCCGGCCGCCCATCGCGCAGTTGCGGAATTGCCACGGGGCAGAGACCTTACTGCCGTCTTTCAGCGTGACCGATTGCATTCGCGTGGTTAACAGTCTCTTCTTGAGGTCACCAACCTGAATGAGCCAGCTCTCCTTTGAGGCAGCCGCGGCGGCCCTGGCGGCTTGCTCGGTGGCAATCCTCTCTCTTGCGCGGAACTCACGCAGCTTGCCCGGGTCAGCCAGGAATCGGTCAAGTAATCCGACGCAGCCGGGAGCTAAGAAGAAACGTCCTATGTAAATCAGGATTTCATTATCGAGAACAAAAAGTCCCAACCCAATGCAAATTGCAGCTATCGGCAGGAATATCACAGCAAGCCAGCCACTCCAGATCGGAGCCGAGGCGGCCACGGCCAGATTGTACGGGGCGTCGGGAGCGAAGTTGCCGTTCTCTTTCTTGACGCCGTAGAACTTGCCCCATGGTATCTGTAGGAACATTTGTATAAACCAGCCCAATTTACCTCCGCCACCCTGAACTATGGCATCGGCTTTTTCCTGAGAATCTTTATTCAACGCCGTAAGTTTCACAGCAGTCAGAAAGTGCCCCATTTCGTGAATAGCAATTCCGATGTGCCAGGAAAGGTAAAGTATGACAACTGAAACAATGGTTTCCCAGCTAAGGAACACGAATCTCAGCACTTCGAGCTTGATATTGACATCCGGGTTGGCAGCCGCTGCTGCTAGAGCTGCAACAGGCAGACTCAGTATTGACGAAATAAACGCGGCATGGAACGAGACGAGCTTATGGTTCGCAATGACCCAGCCACGCTCCAAATATCCGGCAGCCCCGATAGCTTGCCTGCTTCTGGTAATGTTACGTTTTGTCTTTAAGATTTTACCCATTCTAAATTTCTCCTAATGGATATTGCTAATGTTTATAAAGTATTCTTAGATTGAACGGCAAATAATATCTTATTATCTTTTAATTTCAAATATTTTTTAAAGTTTGTTATATTTTGTTGATTTTGCTAATTCCGTCAATAGTAAACTTGTTAATTGGTTTATAGTTCATATCTGACTGTTTTAACAGAAGGAGCTATTATGGAGCGGAAATTCGATAATTTTGAGGACGAAATAAGTGACTTAAAGCAAGAACTTGAGCATTTTCAGCAGGAAAAAGAGCGAGTCAGAGCTATTATAGGAAAAATCGGCGGCGTGCCGAAATTTCAGACAAAGCTCATTAACGTCATATTTATTGTGATTATCGCAATCTCAGTCGTAGTCTCAATAATCGGCGGTGAAGGACTGCGTCTTTTGATGATTGAGCTGGCAACGGTAACTCTATCCGTAAAAATCATCTATATGATACATCTACAGATGCGAATAAATCACTTCCAGTTCTGGATACTTTCATCCATCGAATGGCGGATTAACGAAACAATAAAGCACATGAAAGAGATAAAACAAAGGCCTTCATTATAAGCCAATAGTACAGCAACCTGCTGTTCCCATCCAGCTTTTATAATAAAAGCTGCTAAACCAATTTCGTTTTAAATCATCTCCGCCAAGATATTTTCTTGGTGCAATGGCAGAATTAAGCAGCGATGGAAAAGTTCAAGAAGGTGTAACTTATAAAAGCGTGCTGCAATTAGCAAAACAGATTCGAGAATCATTAAATCACTAAAAACGGCTGAAAAATCCAGAAACAAGCTCGTTAGGGCTGTTTTTTTCTCATAAAATCACTTTTTTTTAAGAATTTTGAGTAATTTCTGGAAAATCGTGCAACTTTTCACTTTTTATCACGTCTATATATAAAGAAACCCACACCAAAACGGGGCACAGCGAAAAAGTTTTTGCTGTGCGATTTGTGCTACTTAGCGAACTTCGCAGAGTAGCGAAATTTCCTTTACCCTCCTTCTAAAGGCCGATACTTAAGGGATCGGCCTTTTTTCATTGAATACCGTAGCGTATAGGTTATTATATGGTTTTATGAGAATTCCACTGACCAAATATGGCTTGCCGCAGGTAGCTGTTCTCCCAGCAGCATTGCTATCTGTTATGACTGGCTGTCTGCTCATAGGCGTATTGTTTCTACCAGCGTGGGCTATTATTTCAATAGAGGTGGTCTTAGCGGCTATATTAATCTGGATTTTATCGTTTTTCCGTGATCCATATCGAATTTCGCCATCTGACAAATGTCTTTTGTTGGCTCCAGCTGACGGCCGGATAACAGATATTGAGACTGTAGAAGAAGGCGGTTTTATAGGTGTAAGGGCACTGCGAATCGGAATTTTTATGAGCATTTTCAATGTTCATATCAATCGCACTCCCTGTAATGTAAGAGTTGAGAAGATCTCTTACAGAGAAGGCAAATACATGAATGCAGCCAATCCTAAGGCTGGACGCGTTAATGAATCCAACAACCTGGCGATGGTCAGAATCGATAATCCAAAAGATAAATTATTTGTTCGACAAATTAGCGGCGCCATTGCTCGACGAATTGTCTGTGAGGCCGGCCAAGGGAAGGAGTTGACCAGCGGTGAAAAATTTGGGATGATAAAATTCGGCTCAAGAACAGAATTATACGTTCCTTTAAACACAGGCGCCAAGAACAGTGTCTGGGAACCGAAGTGCTTGGTCAAGATAGGTGATAAAGTAAAAGCTGGTCTGACACCAATTGTAAAATACGAGAAAAATCAGAAAACAGAAGATGAATGACGAGCCACGAGGAACAATGAAATGCCAAGGTTAAAAACGCAGGCTGCCAAAGAGCGGTTGTTGCGGCGGGTACGACGACAGCGATTGAATTACATCACAATTCTGCCGTCGCTGATAACCATTCTTAACGGTGTATGCGGCTTCACCGCAATTGTTATCGCCGGCAGAAGCGCAGAAGCCGGTGCTAATGAATTTTCTTATCATAGGCTTACGCTGCCATATTTCGCGATGGCGGGCTATATGATTCTACTCGCAATGATTGCCGATATGCTCGATGGCAGGCTCGCACGAATGAGTCAGAGCACTTCCAGCTTTGGCGGACAGCTCGACAGCCTTTGCGATATAATCAGCTTCGGCGTTGCTCCGGCATTTTTAATGATAAAAGTCTTGGAAAAAAAATTGGTCGGCTTTGCCGAATATAACACTTCTATTGACAATTTTTTTCTTCGTTTCATCTGGCTGTCGGCAGCGGCTTATATAAGCTGCGCGGCCATTCGATTGGCAAGGTTCAATGTGGAAAATGAAGAGGATGAATCCGCACACATGAGTTTTTTAGGTCTGCCTACGCCTGCTGCTGCTGGGGTAATAGTCAGCCTTATTATATTTCATCAGGAAATAATCCTTCCGGAACTTGGTGCCGAAAACAGGCAGGCGTTTCTTAGTTTTTGTGAAGATGCTATTATTTATGTACTGCCGTTTTTGGCTTTAGGATTGGCAGTGTTAATGGTCAGCAGGATTCGGTATCCTCACATCATAAATCAATACATAAAGGGGAAAAAACCATTTGCACATCTTATCAGGATACTTTTATTTCTCGGATTGATTATCTGGAGCAGACAGACTGTTTTGGTTTTTATTTTCTGTGGTTTTACTGCCGGCAGTTTTGTGAAATGGTTTTATTACAAAGTAATCCGCAGGAGAGCTTATCCTGTTATGGCAACTGAAGGTGAAGGACTGGCTTTAATGGCCTCTGAAGAAGCTGAACTCAGCGAGCAGAATAATAACTAAATCTTCCGTTTTATTAGAGGATTTCATTTCGTAAACCTCGCAACAAATAGCTAATCTGATGAAACCCATAGATGGCAAAAGATGCTTCTGTTAGCGTAGCAAATTTTTGTGGACAGGATAAATGAAGATCGACTGTTTAATTTTGGGCGAGTATCAAACTAATTGCTATGTACTTCGTGACAGTGCCTCAGCCGAAGGTTGCATAATTATCGATGCGGGTCTTGGGGCGGGTAAGTTAATTCGTTTCCTGAAGGAACGAAAATTGAATCCCGTTGCCGTTGTTCTCACTCATGGTCATATAGACCATATTGCTGCTGTCACTGAATTACGTGCACATTACCCGAAAATCTGCGTTTATGTCCACGAACTTGACGCCGTGATGCTTACACAACCGGCGCATAACCTATCAGCTTTGGCAGGGGGGGTATTCAGCACTGAGCCGGCAGATTCGCTCGTCAAAGACAAAAGCATAATTGGGCAGGCAGGCATTAAGTTAGAAGTGCTGCATACGCCGGGTCATACACTTGGCGGCATTTGTCTATACGCTAAGGATGAGGGCATTGTCTTTACAAACGACAGTCTCTTTGCAGAATCTATTGGCAGAGCCGACTTCCCCGGCGGAAGTATGACACAATTATTAAAAAGCATAAGGGAAAAGCTATTTACTCTGCCCGGTAAGACGGTTGTTTATCCAGGCCATGGGCCATCAACAACAATAGCTTACGAAAAAGCACATAATGTATTCTTACGATAGTTTTTTCAGCCCCGCGATGAATCAGGAGTCTATATACAAAAATATTTAGCCCCCCAGTTTACTGGGGGGTTCACCATCTACATAATAGGACGTGTCACTGATTGTGACTGTTTCCATTCCTTCTTAAAAAGAGCTTTGAGTTCCGGCGTCAAGGATTCAACTTGCAGCAACGTCAGAGCCGAAGATTCACTTAACATCTGCTTGATGATGTCTTTTTGCTTGCTTGTTCGAACAATTGCCCAGCCGACCAGGCGACTAGTCTTATATTTGCACACGAAATGCTTGGGACTCACCTTGAATGGAAGATGAGAGTTGAACTCTTCAAGCAACTCGGCTCCAGATTGCGGTTTATAAGGCTCCACAGGAGCAAAGCAAATCACACTCGATTGTTTTGAACATCCGGAAAGAAAAAATCCAAGTAAGAGAACATTGATGATGTAAACTCGTTTCATATTTCTTATGCATCTATCAGAACCAATAATTTAATGCATTATCTTCCTGTTTTTAAGTTAATTTACATTGCAGGCAGGGAATTTGTATTATTTGTCTATATATTGATAAAAGCTATCGATGGCGATTTAGCCGTTATTTTTAGTTTCCTCAACATAGTAAATATTCCAACATAGTTTGCCTTTATTATCCTTACAAAAAACAATCGAATGTATGTCGTAGTTGTCCTGATTAGTTGACAGCCAATCTATCAGTGTTCCATTAGGATCATTGTTTTTAACTGGTAGCGGCTCCATCTTAATCGTTATTTTCATAATTTCTCCTTTTAATTATGCTCGTCTCAGTGGAGCGAGGCGGAGCGGGACAGGATATCGCCAAAAGACAATTCCAGCGCTTCACGCACAGCCGGATGCTGGCGGACAGTCAGCATAAGTAACTCTTGAAGCTTTTGCTGCTGCTGGAGCTCAGATTCATATTGCCGAAGCTGCTCGGCTAAAGGTGGAATAAGTTTGCCGTCTTGCTCGATCAAGCCGTCCTGGCTGACTCTCTTCAGTGCATCGATAGAATCCTGCATGATACCGTACAGAGCATTAAGACGCCGGAAGCCGCTAAGGTTGGTTTTGTCATAGCCGCCACGATAGCCGCGTTGAGAGATGTAATATTTGCCGCTCTCGTTATCCAGCTCAAGTTTGTAGAAGGTCACGTCCTTCGGCAGCACGAACTGCTCAAATAATTTGTCCATTGAGTTGGCTAATTGTTTTGCTTCTATAGGAGCGTCATCTGCCCTGAGCATACGGTAAATATTGAATATTGTTTGCCAGGCAATCGGTTCCGCTGTGGAGATTATCTTAGGCCGGATAGCCACATCCGGTTCTATGTGGTCGCGAGTAGCAATGAGCGGCCCGAGCGAGCCATCCTTTAATATCGGCACATCAAAGCCGAGGTAACCTATCGCGAGCAGACGAGGAAACTGCTCTTTCAGCATGACCATATTCTCACTCGCCCAGGCGATTTTCATACCACCGCCCGGCACGGCACTGGCCATCGGCTTGGACAGCTCATTAAGTATCTCCTGATAGGCTTCGGCCTTGGCCTTAGTGTCGTTAGCGTCTTTGGCCTGAAGATTGACCAGGTGAATCGTTGGCGCCTGGCCGGCCTCCATACCTGCGCCTCCTGCTTTCTTGCGGCTCAGGCTTATCTCCACCGCGCCGACCATATATACGCGGGTAACTATCCGCAGATAAACATTACCTTCTGTTGTCGAATACAAATCACGCAGCATCTTGCGAACATCGAGTTCCATAGCCCACGCATCCAGCCGTTTCAAGACCTCTTCGGTGCCGATGGCGTAAGTCATGCCATCGCTTATCGTGATTGCGCCGGTGGCACTGGAGGCGTTCATTAATCCCATCCCAACGGGAACACCTTTGACGGGTAGCGCAAGACGAAGTCCGGCACTTGTATCAACTTCGAAAGTGTAGCTTGGAAACGCAGCCATCGGCAACGGCGCTTCTATGAATTGCCGGCCTTTCAAATTCGGGTCCGACGTAGGTCTGTCAAGCGCATCTCCTTTATAGTAGGGTTTGAAGTACGAATTGAAGTAGAACCGGCTGTAATCCAGATTATTCAATCGAGTGACAAGCTGATCAAGCTGCAGAAAGCCACGTTTCTTGTAATTCTCTTCCTGTTTCTGGATGGGCACCTGTACTAAAAAAACGTCACCCGGCTGGAGGTCCTCGGTCAGCGGATAGACCGGAATGACCTGGCTGGCACGGATGGTCATACACCAACTCTTGGCAACATCTTCCAGTTGCTGTTCGGGCATAGTAGTAGAACAGCCGCATAAAGTTAGATAGACGCCAAGCACTACAACCAGGACAAATTCATTTCTTTTCATAGTCTTACTCCTTTAAGACTGTTCATCAAGCAGGCGCATCAACGCCTTTATCGAGTTGCGCCTGCCGGATGATGTATATACACCGCCTTTTGTAATACCACGCAAATCCCCAGGGTATGCTCTCCCAGGCAAGAGGCAATTTACACTGCTATCATGCGATTATCAAGAAAAAAACAGGTAGCATGAATAAATCTGAATTGCGGTCGGGTTTCAGACAAAATTATTGTGGGATGTCTTCCAGCCAATGATCGGCAAGGATAGCAAGGTCGTAAAAATCCACTGAGCCGGACTGGTCAAGGTCCATACCATCGCAGAAATAATTGACTGGGCCGCAATTGTTCTGTCTCCATTGCTGTGCAAACCAGGCAAAGTCAATCATGTCAACGCCATCTGGACAGCGAAAATCGCCGACCGGAATCTGCCACAGCAAAAC
>CAZVUF010000136.1:0-2576 GCA_964629355.1 uncultured Pirellulales bacterium
CCACACTATCTCGCTCATTATAACAGACTAAGTCGTATTTTTCGCCGGAGTAGTCAGGTACAGAATGAATGACAACGCGTTTGCCGCTGAGCTGCTCTATCTCTGCAATCGTCGTCCTTTTTTCATTATGTAGGTAATCTGCAACCTCCGGCGAGACAGACAGCTCAATGCGCTTAATTTGCTTTTTAGATGCTGAAAGATTCAACAGTCGAATAATTTCGATAGCCGATGATTCATGGCTTTTCACGAACCCTGTGCCTCCACAATGCGGGCAAGCCAAATAGGTGCTGAACTGCAGCGAAGGCCGCATCCTCTGGCGTGTCATTTCTACCACGCCGAACTGGCTTATCCTCATTATTCTTGTACGAGCGCGGTCGGCCTTGACAGCCTCCCGAAAGACTTTCTCCACGTCCTTACGGTGTTTATAAGGGCGCATATCAATGAAGTCGCAGATTATTAAGCCCCCCAAGTCCCGCAACCTGAGCTGTCGGGCGATTTCAACAGCAGCTTCCATGTTACTTTCATACGCGGTCTGTTCGGCGCTCTTATGGCTGCGGTATCGTCCGCTATTGACATCTATTGAGACCAGCGCCTCGGTCTGCTCAATCACAATAGAGCCGCCGCCTTTAAGCTGAACCGTGCGGGATTGAATTTTGGCAATCTCATCCTCTATTTGGTATTTGTAAAACAAAGGAATTTTGCTGTCATAGTACTTTACCCTTCGTTTCAAACGGGGATAAGCCTGGGCGAGAAAGTCCTTGATTTTGCGTACTACATTTTCGGAATCACATACTATGTTGCTTATCTTGCTGCTAAAAACATCTCTTAACGCTCTGATAACCAAATCCGACTCCTGATAAAGCTCCCCCGGCGATTTTTCCTTTTCCATGCGTTTTTCAACAGCGTTCCACAAGCGTCTTAGATACCTCAAGTCATTATGTATATCCTTCTTCGAGCAGCCCTGTCCTGCCGTTCTGATAATAAAGCCCTGACCCTTCGGAGGGTTGCACTGATCGAGGATTTGTTTTAGTCTTTTGCGCTCATCGTCATCTTCAATCTTGTGCGAAACTCCGTGCTTTTTCATCCAGGGCATCATAACCAGATATTTGCCAGGCAAGGCAAGATATGTGCTAAGGGTAGGCCCTTTAGTTTTTAAGCCTTCTTTAGTTACCTGAACAACAATTTCGCCGCCTTTGCGTAAACAGCTCTGAATTGGCGGCCGTTCATTGAGCGATTTCCTCTGGCCTATGCTTTCTACAGCAACACCGCGGGTTCCTGGGAAATATCGGGGATGCACGTCGCTTATGTGCAGAAAGCCATTTTTATTTATGCCGATATCTATAAATGCTGCCTGTATGCCGGACTCAATGTTTACTGTCTTGCCCTTATAGATATTGCCGACGTGACTAGCCAGGCTTGCTCTTTCCAAATACAGCTCCTCAAGCACGCCGTTCTCGACTACTGCTACTCTACACTCCTCACTCTCAGCTACATTAATAAGCATCTCTCTTGACATATTCGCATCCTACAAACCAGATAAATTCAAATCTTAGTATTTCAACTCCCGAATTTTACCTTCACATTATGCTGCCTGCCATTGTAAATTTGTGCGTCTGACCGGTGCGGCAAGCTCCTCTACATCTATCTCCAGCAGCTTCAAAATCTCCTCAACCCGAACCGAACCAGCCGGGGTGACTCTGCATCTGACTACTATATCCTTGTTATCGAATTCTATCGATTCTAAAAATGGTCTGATGTCCAACATCTTAATTTTCGATTTTTTTGTGTCTATGCGTCTTTCTATAGTGAGACTCTCGCTCGCCAGCAGGTTTTCAACCCTGGCCCGTAACTTATCATTGATACATTCCGGCTGAACCGGCACGATGTAAGTAACCGAACAAGGCTGAACAGATTTAGTTGTTTGTGCGAAACTTTCCGAAAGCAGCTCACATCCTTCGGGCAATTGTGCTGAAAGCCGGGTCTTAATCAGTGAGCATAAGTCATAAGTTGCTTCTTCATCTGTGTCCTTGTGCTCTTGTGCTACTTTGCTCTTATGCACGTGTACGCACAGCAATTCATCATCCGACTCAACGCCGACAGGTCTCGGCAGGGGCAAGGATAGTTTTGGATGAGGATTAAAACCCTGGCTGTGCTGGATTTCTATACCCGCTCGGGCGCAGGCCCGCTGAAAAACCTTAAGCATCTCAGCGTGAGAGACGAACCTCAGAACCCCCCGAACTCTGAATTTAACCAGCACTAAGATGGGTTTGGCATCGCCATCGCATGATAGTTGCTTGGCAATGCCGTGTGAATTTTCGTTCGAAACTGCTATGCGCGCATCTCCTTAATAGCATTTTACATGTCTATTTTAGCATTATGCCCATCTTTCCTTAAAAGACAAGCTTTTTCGCCCAAATGCGCCGGTACTTGCGAGGAAAAATCGAAAAAATGAAATTTTTTTTATTCTTTTTAGAGTAACAACTTACCTTCAAACACACCTTCGAAAAATCCATTTTTTTCGCATCAAACGCGCCGGTTCAGCCAATTATGGGGGGCTTTTATTGCTCCGGCTTGGC
>CAZVUF010000136.1:2676-7441 GCA_964629355.1 uncultured Pirellulales bacterium
AATTAAGAATGACCATTGGCCTAAAAATGAGCTGATTATCTATAAAGATAGCTTTGGAGATTACTGTAAAATACCACTTACACATGGCAAATTCGCAAAAGTCGATCCCGAAGACTATATTTGGCTCTCGCAGTTCAGGTGGCATTGCAGGATAAATCCAAATGGAATCTACGTTGCTCGAAGTATTAGAGATGCCGGAAAACATAAAAAAATCTATATGCATCGGCTGATTATGGATACGCCGCCTTATTTGGTTTGTGACCATATCAATCACGATGGACTGGACAACAGAAAGACTAATCTTCGCAACTGCACATTGAAACAGAATAATGCGAACACGCGCCCAACCAAAGGGGCCAGCTCAAAATACAAAGGCGTCACCTTCGCCAAACGTGAGAAGAAATGGGTCGTCTATATTAAAAAGGATGGCAGGCAGACTTTTCTCGGCTGTTTTGATGATGAAGTCGAAGCTGCCAAGGCTTACGATGCCGCTGCTGCCAAACTGTACGGCGAATTTGCATATCTGAATTTTCCTGATTTGCAAAAATCCTGATTGATTTTTTTGTATCAGCCGATGTAATATAAATATGGCAAAGGAATTTGGAAATAATTGTTAAGGAGAAACGAAAATGTGTAATACATGTGGCTGTCGAGCAGGAAAGAAAACCAAAGCCAAGCCCCAAAAGAGCACAAAGAAAGCCGGCAAAAAGAAATAATGATAACGTTGTTGCTGCGAGGGATTTCATCCTGAAACAATCTCTCGCAATGGCACCCATTGTTTCGTGTGTGACTGCAGCAACAATAAATGTGGTACCGCACACAACAATTACTGTTATGAGTATAGACACATTTGTCCAGACCTCACTATATTTCCTTGCTTTAATTAATCCTGCGAGTAAAGTACTTATTCTTTCCTCTATTCAACCTCCCTATTCCAAGCGGGAGCTGCTGAAAGTATCGACCAGAGCTACGTTCGCGGCTTTGCTGATTCTTCTCTCGCTCTCTGTCATAGGTTATTTTCTGTTGAAGAAGATTTTCCAGGTCGAAATATACTCCCTGCAGGTCGCAGGCGGTATCATTCTTTTTATTATAGGCTTGACTGCGGTCCGAAAAGGCCGTTTCTACGAGCAGGACCCCCAGGCGCCTTCGATGGATATTTCCATTGTCCCGTTGGCCGCACCTTTGATTGCAGGGCCGGGAACAATAACAGCGGCAATTTCATTTTCATCAACTCATGGTGTTTCAATAACGATACTATCACTGACAACAGCCATTATGATTAACTTTGTTGTCATGTTATCATCCTTATGGATTGGCAAAACCCTGGAGCGTTTTCGTGTATTTGGGCCGCTTATCAGAATAGCAGGCCTGATCGTAGCTGCTGTTGCAGTTCAGATGGTGCTGACTGGCATTTCACAATGGCTGACGCCGGTACTATCAGCCACTAAATGAATTTAGTGGGGCTGACAACGGCATGCCGAAGGCGGATTCAACCAATTAACTAGTCACCAATCCATTAATAACTTCATCAGCAAAAGCCGGAGTTTATCTGCCTCTGGCGGAACAATGCCGCGAAAAAATATCACAAGAAGTTTGCATCACTGAATTTCGAAAAGTAAATGGTTAAATGCGCCAATCCTTTGAATTTGCCCAGTTACTCACTCACCCATCTATGCTGCCACAATCTCTAGGCCCTAAGATAGCCTTGCTATAACTCAATTAAGGGGACTGAAATGATCTACTTTTTGCCTTCCTCATTTTGCCGGAGTTCATTATCGCCCCTTTTATTCCTGACGGATTCACTTAGGAACCTAGCCAGTGCGGTAACTATCAATGCGATGCCAACCAACACTTCAACTGACACTAAAGTTCTTCCAATGCAGGAGATAGGATGTATGTCCCCGTACCCTAATGTCGTAATTGTCACAATTGAAAAGTACAGTGCTTCGAGCGGGCAAGTGATAGGATTCTGGCAAACTGAATACGAAATTGACAAGCTCAGTAGGTAAACAGACGCAAAATGTATGGTAATTCCGATGTAGTTGAAAAATAACAAGATTATCGATCGCGTAGGTGACTTTAGTTCGCCTCCGGTCGGTAGGTCCACAAGGACAACCTTAAGCGGATAAAAGAAAGCTCCCGCAGCCCACCAAAGAGCGAAGATAGAGAGGGCTATCCTTACAGCTGTAGCACACCAGCTTCCTCTTGGCATAAACGAACTTAAAAGGAGTATGACCACTCCTAAGACAATACCTACCGCTGCACAGCATTCAGACCGGTCATATTTGCGAAGAATCCACCGATGGATTATTCTCGCTTGAACATCCGCTGTACACCTACTTACTTTGGTAACGCACTTCCTGAAAATCTCTTCTACGAACAAATTGTTAGATTCCGCCTTTACCATTACCTATCTTCTCATAGCTCAGCGCCAGATACAAATTCTTGAGTTCACCTTCTCCGACCCGTAATACGGTCTCCCATTCCCATGAATACAAGCAATTAGGCCAGGGAAGCTGGGAAGTTACTGCGTAGGGCACAAGCTTGCTATTCGTAGGTGTTTCCATTCCACGGCACAGAATAGCGGAAAAGTGATTCATGTTAAACCATTGCTCCCATCGCTTCGCACAAATACAGCACCATCTTAGCTATAGCAGCACTCGCCGATACTAAGCTTAAAAAAATCGCAAATCCTAATGCTGCATACTTGAAACGCAGCTTAGAATGTACCCCTGGAAGCTTCCTATACTGAACAAATTGATTTTCTTTTCGCACAAGTTCTGGTGGATAATACTTGTCAAACATCTCTTCAAGTTTCATCAACTGCTTAAACCGCCGACTGTTATATCCAGCCAGTATTCGAGTAATCGTATACCAGAACCACGTCACACCCACAACCACAGTCGCACCCATAATAACACCGACAGTGCTGATTTCATCCAACTCCTTTAGCAGATATCCCATGCCTCCAAAAATCACCGGCACAAAGATGCTCGTCATAAACCACGAAAACTGATGTGCCTTCCACACTGCTCTGTCCAGGTTCTCATAGTTGAACCGCATCAACTGCAGACACTCCTCACTGAAATTGGAGCTCCTCTTGTCCGTGTCATTTCGTCCTCTGTCGTCGGTTTCCCTGGCACTCATCGTAAATTCTCCCATTTCCACGTAATCATACTTCTCCGGCCTCGCATTCTCTTACAGACAAGCACTCTCAAAAAACTTGGTGCCTCTGATCCGGCTCTCACGATTTAAGTGCGCGTCAGCCAAGCACCATTGCCGTCTAATTGTGAACTTCCTAAGCTTTTTTCCCTCTTTTACGGCACAGAATAGCGGAAAAGTAAATTGGGGGCAAGAAAAATTTCGTCGCTCGTTGCACGTCGCTCGGATCACGGTTCACGAGGCACTGGTCACGTACTTGTTAGTAGTCGAGGAAAACAATGTCTTCCGGAATGGCGACGACGTCACGGTGGCGGGGGCCGAGGGTCTTTCTTATCTCGGTGCTGTGCTTGCCGGCCAGCTGTCTTAATTGAGAGCTGCTTAAATTCGTGACAGCCTTTGCCTTGTCATTGAGCATGACGACCGAGCCGGCCTCAAATGTCCCCTCAATTGAAGTCACGCCGCTCGGTAAAAGGCTCTTTCGATTTCTAACTGCCTGCATTGCACCGTCATCAATTTTTATTACGCCGGCTGCGGCGCTATTGAGAATCCACCTTGCACGGTTGGAAAGCTTACGTTTCGGCATAAAGATTGTGCCAATTTCTTCGCCAGCAGCGATTCTGCTGATAACATCCTTTTTTCTGCCGTTGGCAAGGACCATTCGGCAGCCGGCGTTGGAGGCAATCTTGGCGGCTTCGAGTTTGGTCTTCATTCCGCCGGTGCTGAACCGGCTTCCCTTTTCGCCTGCGTTACGTATTATCTCTGCGGTTATTTCAAACACCGTAGAAATTGGCTTGGCGTCGGCGAACTGCCGGGGATTCTTGTCATAAAGGGCGTCGATATCAGTGAGCATAATCAGCAGGTCCGCATCGATTTTGCTGGCGACAAGGGCGCTTAATTTATCGTTATCGCCGAAGGTCGAGCCGATTTCATCGGTGCTGACGCTGTCGTTTTCGTTCAGGATGGGGACAACACCTAATTTTAACAGTGTCTCAATTGAATTGCGAAGGTTCAGATATGTCTTTCTGTTACTCAATACTTCGGCAGTCAGCAAGACCTGGGCGACGGTGACGCCGTGACGCGCAAAGGATTTGCGGTACTCAGCCATCAGGAGCGGCTGGCCGATTGCGGCACAGGCCTGCCGCATTTTTATATCTTTTATATTACCTGCCAATCCAGACTGGTCTTGCCTCATACCTGATGTCCTGATGTCCTGATATTCTGATAACTGTCCAGCCCCCATGCCGATTGCGCCGGAGGTGATTATTACGACCTGTTTACCGGTTTTCAGCAGAGAACTTATCTGGCTGACAACTCGGCGGACGTATGCAGCGTCCACGCTATCATTCTTTGTCAGAATATTGGTGCCTATTTTTATGACAATTCGTTTTACTTTTGTGAAGTCTCGCATAATTTATTAATAACCACTGGTTCTATAATCAAGTGGTGTTCCTTCAGACTGATTGCTCTACTTTCGTGCCGGCAACTGTATTTGAATGTGTGAAACTACCCAGAATAGTTATTTCGTTTACCGGAATTCTCATATCCATTGGTGAGCCATAATCCTGATGGTCAAGGAATTCGCCGCCCGCACCGGCTACTCTGC
>CAZVUF010000137.1:0-7296 GCA_964629355.1 uncultured Pirellulales bacterium
CTATACTTAAGAAATTTACCTTGTATGATATACTAAGTTTTCATTATAGTACTCATCCTGAACTTTCCCCCCAACCCAGAGCAAATGTATGGGTAAGTGCTGCTGAAGATTTATGGAAAAGGCTCAATGGGTAGTAAAGAAAAGTAATCTTAATAACCACACATTCAGTACTAAGAAAGATGGCGTTGATAGGGAAGCTGAGCAGATGGAACGATTTATGCTGAAATCGAAGATCCATAGGGCAACCTTAACCGGAACCGAACTGGATTACGAAGGAAGTATTACCATCGATGAGGAGCTTCTTGAAAAAGCAGATATATTACCGGGTGAGCAGGTTCACGTACTGAACAGCAATAACGGCCAGCGTTTTGTAACTTATGCTATTGCAGCTCCGCGAGGTTCCGGTACCGCTTTATTAAATGGCCCGGCAGCAAGATTAGGAACGGCTGGTGATAAAGTCATAATTATATCTTATTGCCAAGTACCTGATGAAAAGGCAAAAGATTTACACGCTAAAATAGTTTTCGTTGATGATGAAAACAAACTAAAGGAGTAGATAAGTGGAAAAAGGCATATCCCCACAATGTGCGCAATGTGAGAGTAAAGAATGCCGTGATGGAAAGGATTGTTTTTCTAAGGCTGGTAATCATAAACAATTATACCAGGATAGCGATATAGCAAAATTGCACAGGGCCGCTTCGGCGATTGAGGCAAGGTACTACGGGGAAGAAACACGACTGGGCGAATTAATTCTGCTGGGTAAGGAGTTGGGATATCAAAAAATTGGTTTGGCATTTTGTATCGGTTTGAGCGAAGAAGCAAAGGTCATCGATGAGATTCTGTCAAAGCATTTCAAGGTAGTGTCTGTGTGCTGTAAAGTCTGTGGAATTGACAAGAAGCATTTTGATTTGCCTCAAATTTCATCAAAAGGCCGAGAGGCTATGTGCAACCCGGCAGGTCAGGCCCGGTTGCTAAACGACGCAGGAACGCAGCTTAATGTTCTATGCGGGCTATGTGTTGGCCATGATGCTATTTTTGCGAAAATCTCGAATGCTCCTGTGACAACCCTTATCGCCAAGGACCGCGTATTGGCCCACAATCCGGCAGGAGCTATTTACAGTCGCTATACCCGAAAACTCTTCAAAGAAACTGCATAGCAGAGGTAAATAATGGAGCAGACATTCAAAGCCACAGAAATCAACGTTGGTTTTCACCCTGATGGTTACAGGATAGATAAAACGGCTTCCCCAATGAACAGATATACGAAGTGGGATATTTTGTCAGGCAATCACTGGTGCAATCCGAAACCGGTCTGTTTCGATTCATTACCGAAGCAAGGCTGGTTTGCAAAAGACAAATTTGATTGGGATAAAATTAATATGGCAGGAGAAAGGAACATAAGATTATGACGATGCTTGGCATAGCTGTTCTATCCATCCTTGTCATTTCGCTTCTGATGAGCATGACCGGCCGTGGTGGAGGTAACTTTTACGTCCCTGTGTTAGTGGCTTGCGGATTGCCCATGCTTCAGGCAGCTACGTCTGCACAATGTATCCTGCTGTGCACGGCTGTAGCGGCTGCGCTAGTCTTCCAGAAGAGCCGAACGATTGACTGGAAGCTTGCGATGGTGATCGATCCGCCGACAGATGTGATGGCTTTGCTGGGTGGATACTATGCTCATGTCCTGCCAGGTGGAGTTCTGAAGTTTGTCTTTGCCGGCTTGCTTGTATTATCTGGCTTCTTCATGTTGCGGCCTGCAAGGAATAGACCGTCTTCCGACAAGAATCGGTTGGGCTTCTGGCATCGCAAATTCGGCGAGCACGAATACGAAGTAAATCTGTGGTTGGCCCTGCCGATCACCGCGGGGACCGGCTTGGTTGCGGGAATGGTCGGGATATCGGGAGGCTCTTTCAAAGTCCCTTTGATGGTTCTTGGTTGTGGCGTACCTATGCGTGTGGCGGTAGGCACATCATCCGCCATGGTTGCCGCCACAGCTATGATGGGCCTGGTCGGGCATTCGGCGGCCGGGGATTTCAACGCATTATGGGCCATTCCTATGAGCATCACTGCCGTAATTGGAGGGCTTATGGGCGGCCTATTCTCTCTTAAAACTAAGCAGGAAAACCTCAAAAAGATATTCGCATACACGACATTAGGGGCTGCTTTGTTCATGATAATAAATGCGTGGCAAACGTTTGGAAATTAATAGGACATAAGATGCAAATAGCAGTAGCAAGCGGTAAAGGCGGAACAGGCAAGACAACCATTGCTACAAACCTAGCTTGTTCGATTGCCCGGACCGACAAAGAGGTACAGTATCTTGACTGCGACGTTGAAGAACCGAATGGACATATATTTTTGAAGCCTGACATAAAGGAAATGCAGAGGATTACAATTGGTGTGCCGGAAGTCAACGTTGACTTATGCAACGGCTGTGGCAAATGCAGTCAGCTTTGCCAGTATAGCGCCATAATTTGCTTGAAAGATAAGCCGCTTGTCTTTGAGCAGTTATGTCATTCATGTGGCGGCTGTGAGCTTGTCTGCCCCACCAGTGCTATTAAAGAAAAACAGATAGAAATCGGATTTGTCCATTTGGGCACCGCCGGTGATGTGAAATTTGGTCAGGGCTGGTTGAAAATAGGAGATGTACGTTCACCTGCTTTGATAAAGAAAGTTAAGGAAAATGCGGCAAACAAAGGCACTGTCATAATAGATGTCCCACCGGGCACTTCATGTCCTGTGGTCGAGGCAGTCAAGGGAGCAGATTTTGTGCTGCTTGTCACCGAGCCTACGCCGTTTGGTTTAAATGACCTCCAGCTCGCGGCGGAGATGGTAAGAGAGCTTGGACTTGCCTTTGCTGTTGTGATAAACCGATGTGACATTGGTGACAACCGGGTTGTACGCTATTGTCAGCAACAGGATATAGAAATTCTCCTTGAGATACCGAACGATCGACTGGTGGCAGAAACTTACTCACAGGGGATTAAAATAATTGATGCACTACCCGCCTATGAGGAAAAGTTTTTACAGCTATACCAGAAAATTGATGCGAGGATCGCGGTCAAATGAAAGAAGATTTTGAATTCATGGAGAGAATAACCCGTGACATAAAGGCCCGCAAGGCAGCTTGTGAGATCCTCGGAGTCTCCGAAAATGCTGACAAGAATGATCTGAAAAAAGCCTACAGAAAGGCATCAATGAAATGCCATCCTGATCGTAATCAAGACGATGCCGATGCGGCTAAAAAATTTGTGCTTGTCAAATGTGCATACGAGCTATTAGCGGAAGACAAGCCCTGCCTGCAATTGCTGGAGGAAATCAGCACCTGGGAAGGTGTACCAGAGGACAGTAAATACAATCTCGGAAATCTGTGGGGACATTTTCTGTGGTGGCGTGATAAATTTTTTGGTTCGGAAAAGGAGAAAGGGTCAGATGACGAACGTTCTTCTTGTATTTAACAGCACCCCTTTTTTGATGGTGCCCAGGAATCCAAGATGACAGAATTAGCGCAATGGATTAAAGAAGCCGATAAGGTTATTTCGTTTTAGGTATTGACAATGAGTTTTGCGAAGCTGAGTGGTAACTTTTACGACAAAATTAAACCACGTTTGCATCAACGTGTCGGCCGAGAGTTGCGTTTAGCTTATCGTGTGCTTGATTTGGGTTGTGGCGCGTGTGAGCTTGCCCAGTACTTGTCCGAGACCTATGGTCAAAAAGTTACAGGAGTGGATATTTCTGCCAATAGTTTTCCCAATAACCGAAATATCACCAAAAATACCAGGCGTATTCGCTGTATTCGTAAAGATGCAACTCGGCTTACTTTTATTCGAAACGAAACGATAGACGCAGCGATAATATTTTGGGCTTTGCATGAGATGAAAAATTCTCATGCTATTTTGCAAGAGGCTTATCGCGTTTTGCGGCCGGGCGGTAAAATAGTCGTTGTTGAATTTCCGTGCAACTCATTAGCTCAAAAATTATGGAATGAGAGCTACTATACCAGCAAAGAATTAACAGATTCTCTACATAAAGCTGGTTTCAGAGATATACGGGCTAAACGAATTGAGCATAAACAAATCCTCTGGGTTAATGGATACCGCAGTACCGATTGACCAAAAAACAGAAATTTTAATTATTGAAGCTTATGAAACGCCGAAAGAGCTACCTGTTTAAGAACACGGTATACAAAGAAGGTAGGAAATCCGCGAAGACTGTTTTCAGCGGCCCGGGGGAGATAGAAATTGGGCCGGCACTTGAATTTGACGGAAGTCCGGAAACATTAAATCCAGAAGAAATGTTTGTCGCGGCAATTAATAACTGTCTGATGACAACTTTTTTTTACTTTGTGCAGAAGTCAAACTTTGAGATTTTATCGTACTATTCAAAAGCTGAAGGCCGGGTCGAGAAACAAGCAGATGGATTTCGATTTACAAATGTGGAGGTTCGAGCAAAGGTTACGTTGCAACACCGATATCTTGTTGAGAAAGTTCGTGAATTTGGTAATCTCGCTGAGAAATACTGTCTTGTATCTCGCTCAGTAGCCTGTCCTGTGGACTATCAGTTACAAGTTAAAGCCAAAAACGAATAGCTTTTAAGGAGAATAACGGTATGCCATGGATAAATGAAGATTTGTGTGTGGGTTGCGGAGTATGTGTGGATGACTGCCCAGTTGATGCGATTGAGTTGAAGAATGACCAGAAGGCATTTATCAACGAGGATGAATGTATTCGATGCGGCCGATGTCACGATATTTGCCCACAGGAAGCTGTCCGGCACGACAGCGAAAGGATTCCACAGGAGGTTGGGGTAAACGTAGAAAAAACCAAAAGTCTCTTGAAACATTTTGAAATTCCCCGGGAGCAGCAGGCGTTCCTCGAACGCATGATTCGGTACTTCAATAAAGAGCAAAAGGTGGCTGTCCTTACTATAGAGAAATTAACTGCTATGAAGACTGACTTGAACAATGGGACAAAAACCGATACCTCAGGATAGCTTTTGGATTTATGGCAAGATTGACCTACTGTTAACGAAAGAGTAACTTTTGTGAAGGAAATAGTCATTATAAGTGGCAAAGGTGGAACGGGTAAAACGAGCATTGTAGCGTCGTTTGCAGCACTTGCGAAAAATGCTGTGTTCGCTGATTGTGACGTCGATGCGGCAGACCTGCACCTGGTCTTAGAGCCAAAGATTAAACAGAGAAGTGATTTTTCTGGTGGCAAACGAGCAGCTATAGTCACCGAGAAATGCATCGGCTGTGGTAAGTGCCAAGATTTGTGCAGATTCGATGCAATACATTTTAATGGCCAGGGAAACGATGTGGTTGGCAAAACATTTACTGTCGATCCAGTTTCGTGCGAAGGCTGCAAGGTATGTGTAGAGTTCTGTCCTGCGGATGCGATTGAATTTAATGACAGTATAAATGGACAGTGGTTTATATCGGATACACGATTTGGTCCTATGGTCCACGCCAAACTTGGAATCGCTGAGGAAAACAGCGGCAAATTGGTAACTGTTATTCGCAAAGAGGCAAAGAAAATAGCACAAGAGCAGAAAAAGGATTTGCTAATTGTTGATGGCTCGCCGGGAATAGGCTGTCCGGTAATTGCATCGATTACAGGAGCGGATTTAGTTTTGATAGTTACTGAGCCAACACTTTCCGGCCAGCATGACTTAGGCCGAGTTGCTGATTTAGCTGCGAGCTTCAAAATCCCTACCTTGGTTGCCATAAACAAATTTGATTTGAACCCCGATATGGTAGAACAAATGGAGGAAGATACCCACAGTAAAGATATGAAAGTGGTGGGAAAAATTCGTTATGATGAGGCTTTTACCAAAGCACAAATTCTCAAATCGACGGTGCTGGAATACACCGGTGGTGCAGTATCGGAAGATGTAAAAGCCCTATGGAGGAATATAACTTATGCCCTCGGATAACACCAGTTTGCCAATGATAACAGAAAAAACGTCAAGATGCGATTTTGATGCATTGGCTGATAAATATGACTCGTGGTACGAAAGTGCCAAAGGCCGAATGTACGACTACTTAGAAAAGAAGGCAATCAGCTACCATCTTTCACCAGATGCCAAAGGTGGGAAATTTTTGGAAATTGGATGCGGTACCGGTTATTGGAGTCAGTTTTTCAGTGAGTATGGTTTTGAGGTTACAGGTGTTGATATTTCTGAGCGTATAATAAACATAGCTCGAGCGAAAAGAATTCCAAATACCTCGTTTCAAATAGCCGATGGGCATAACTTGCCATTCAAAAATGGCGTTTTCGATGTGACCGCAGCTATTACAACATTGGAATTCGTTCGTGACGCTGAGGCGGTAATACGAGAAATGGTACGCTGCACTCGTAAGCCAGGGGGGAGGTTGTTGATAGGCGCATTGAATGAGTTGGCTCGACTAAACCGTAATAGAAGACAAAGACCTGAATCACTGTATGCAAAGGTTCGATTGTTTTCTCCAAGCCGGATTAAACAGCTTTTGGAGCCTTATGGTCAGGTGCGTATGATTATTACGGGCTTCGTTCCTAATCAACCCGTACTTTTACCGTTAACACCTTTATTCGATACAATCGGTCGTTTCTTACATTTCCCATACGGAGCTTTTATTGCAGCCAAGGTGAAATTATGAAAGTCAAGGCAGAAGTGAGTTTATATCCATTGCGCCAAAATGAATTAACCAAACCTATTCGGCAATTTGTTCAGATTTTAGAGATTAACCAACTAAAGGTCGAACCCGGGCCGATGAGTAGCCTTGTCACAGGAGACAGCCAGATTGTCTTTGAAAACCTGCAAAAGGCATTCGAGAGAGTTGCTGAAAAATATGAGGTAGTAGTGAGTGCAAAGATTTCTAATGCATGCCCCGAAGCTAATCAAGGCGAGTAGATTTTTTAAATGAACGGAGATTAGCTATGACGAAAGAAAGTGGCGATTTTCAGATTGATGAAAATAAGCAAAAACAAATTCACGCTGAACAGGAGCAAATTCGCCAAAGGATAAAACAAATAAAGCATCAAATACTTATACTGAGCGGCAAAGGGGGAGTTGGCAAAAGCACGGTGGCGGTAAACCTCGCAGTTTCACTCGCGATCGCTGGCAGGAAGGTGGGACTTCTTGACATCGATATACACGGTCCAAGCATCCCGAAGATTTTAAATCTTGAGGGAAAAACCATCCAAGCAGTGGAAGATGTAATTTTGCCTGTTGAAATGGCCAAAAACTTAAAGGTTATGTCCATAGGTTTCCTGCTGCGAGGAAGTAGCGACGCTGTGATATGGAGAGGCCCGATGA
>CAZVUF010000138.1:0-7296 GCA_964629355.1 uncultured Pirellulales bacterium
GTTCAAAGAAAGGGCTTTGTGGCTGTTAGATAAGGTTGCAGAGAAAGGCTGTGTGAAGAAAGACTTAGCTGAACAAATTCGCACGGCGACTTTAGCCAACGAACCGGCGCAGGAAACGATTGAACAGCAAAGAGCGCGGGTGGACGAACTCAAGAAGCAGTGTGAAAAGAGCAATTGTGACGATTGTAAATATTTATTAAGTATAACCGATTATCTTGTTCGCAAATCGGTTTGGGGTCTTGGTGGTGATGGATGGGCTTACGATATCGGATACGGCGGCCTGGATCATGTGCTGGCAAGTGGAGTCGATGTTAATCTGCTTGTCTTGGATACTGAGGTATATTCCAACACAGGCGGGCAGATGTCGAAGTCTACACCGAGAGCAGCGGTGGCGAAATTTGCGGCCGCTGGAAAGCCAAGGCCTAAGAAAGACCTGGGCCTTTTGACTATTGTCTACGGCAATATCTATGTTGCAAAGGTCGCGATGGGTGCGAATACCAATCAGACAGTCAAGGCATTTGTCGAGGCTGAAGCATATCCGGGGCCTTCGCTTATAATTGCATACGCGCACTGTATAGCCCACGGTTTCAATATGACGTTAGGTTATCAAGAGCAGAAAAAAGCTGTTGCCTGTGGTCATTGGCCGTTGTATAGATTCGATCCGCGACTCAAAGAGCAGGGCAAAAACCCGCTGCAATTGGATTCAAAAGCTCCTACGCTTGATTTTGAGGAATATGCTTACGGCGAGAATCGCTATCGAACACTGAAGCAATCGAAGCCGGAAAAAGCAGCGGAGTTGATCAAGCTTGCCAGCAAGGATGCGGCTGAGAGATACGCTTTAATGGAGCAGCTCGCGAAATTGGCCTGCGGTCAAGAGAATGAGATAATCGACAAACCAAGTCCAGTTAAAGTGAGCTAAAGTAAAATTTGTAATTTTAGGCACTTTAGTCACTCCAAACTTTAGTTCAGGGAGGATAAAATATTATGAGAAAAATTAAAAATCAAAGTGAAAAATGTAAAATTAAGGATGTCCCCCGCCCAGTGCTGGGCGGGGTCCACAATTTTTATTTTTTATTTTTGATATTTGTTTTTGTTATCGTTGGATGTTTGCAAGTACGCAGTGAGAAAGAAGATTCGTTGGCTGTAGAGCCGAACGTTGCGGCGCTTGTTGTTCTGGGTGATTACGCCTCCGGTGCACTTGCAGCGACCGGCGGCGTGGTTACCTGGACGAAAATGATACAACTGGGCCTTGATGGTGTTGTTACTTTTTATCAGCCGGGTGGCAGTTTTTACCTGACGGAGCAGCATTTCGAATTTTTTCCGTGGTCGAATTCCATTAGAATTTCAGCTCAGGAGCCTCAAAGTAGATTCTTCTGGCAATTGACAGGAGGAAAATTCACCTCTTTGGATGAAAAAGGAACTATTGATACTTCAACAATGGCTTTATCTTCTCGAGATTATGCGGAAATTGTGCTCAGTATCCTAACTGCACCGGTGCGTTTCTTGGATAAGTCGGTCGGTTTTATAAAGTCACCTACACCGGTTAGAAAGGAAGGGCTGTGGTATTATCAGATTGAAATGACTTATCCAGCGGAGCCTGTGGCTTCAGCAGATGCAAAGCAGAAAATTGGGCAACCTGTTCAGCCTAATTTCCCGAAAGTGATTTTCTTTCAGAATACGAACAGCTCTTTGATTGAAATGATTTGGTTGGCCGACCCACAGCGGCGGGATGCCGGCCCCCGCTCTGCGGGAACCCAGAATAAGTTTTTAATGGTACGCGGTTATGACTACAAACGAGTCCACAAAGATGCAGTTTTTGTCCCTTCCAAGATAGAAATTTTCAGAGCCGACAATAGGGCTTTAATTAAGGAAAGGCTGGTTAAAATCGATTTCAAAAATCTTTAGCCTGGGTAGGTAGCTGTTTTTTGGTTTGCCTGCGATTTTAAATCGATATCCCATCTTCTTATATAGTAGGGTCTTACGAAAACTTTCCAGCTATCCCCTATATTTTTGCATATATAAAATACACCTTGGATTGCATCAGCTTCCGATAATAGCTCAAAAATTGCAGTGTTCAGGGTAAAAAATCTTGACTCTAACGGCTTCTGCAATTAAAATAAAAGCGTAGTATTGTTGCCCTTCCGTCAAGGCTCGGCCGTCCGTGAGTTGCGTTACATTCGAAACGTGCCTTGCCGAGACTGATGAGTGGCAATGCTTGACTTCCGCGGAGCAGTATTAATGATGGTTTTTAGCTCCTGGGGAAGGCTTCTTTTTTGATACAACTCTTATTTCTAAAGGGAAAGGAGGATTATCGAGATGTTCAAAAAACTAATCTGTTTACTTTCTATGGCTATATTAATAAGCATTGCAAGTCCACCGCAGGTTAAAGCCGAAACCTTCAGCTTACGGCCGACACAAGATACGTATGTCTCAAATGATACGCAAAGCGGCCCTACCGCTACATTTGGTGGTGCAGATGGTATTCATATACGCGATGTGGCAGGCAGACGTAGAGTTGGATACATTAAATATGATATCTCGGCTCTTAAAAAGACGGGTCAAATCTTTTCAAATGTCAGCCTTAGCAATATGGGCTGGGATCGCGGTGATATAAATGTTTACGGACTTATAGAGGCATTAGATAACGTTGATTTGAATACAATGAATTGGAATACCGCTCCTGGTGTGCAGAATAATCCAACTCCGGCTCTTGATTCCCCGGTTGCGTTGGACTTTAATGACCTGACCGAGCAGTTATTGCCGACCTTTAGGTCGCCGGCGCGAAATACAAGGGAATCAACGCCACCGAGCCAGGCATTGGCAGATTTTCTCAACAGCGATAAAGATGGTATTATCGTGTTAGTGTTTGCACCTGGAGTGGGACAAAATGGTATCATTCTATCAATAGATGAGGGTGTTGATAGCGGCACGTTGCTTGAAGGCGAAATAGCGGGGCTTCCAACGTCGGCCTACGACCCGAATCCTACTGATGAAGCGGCAGATGTATCTCGCGATGTAGTACTTAGCTGGACGCCGGGTAGCTTTGCTGATAAGCATGATGTGTACTTTGGAACAGTTTTCAACGATGTCAACGAAGCCAGTATGGATAATCCAATGGGTGTGCTGGTAAGTCCGGGCCAGAGTCAGAGCACGTATAATCCGGGCCTTCTTGATTTAGGCAAGACCTACTACTGGCGTGTTGATGAAGTCAATGCCCCGCCCGATCTGACCGTTTATAAGGGCCCGACCTGGAGCTTTACGATTGAGCCTGTTGCATATTCGATTTCAGGAAGTAATATTACCGCCTCAGCTTCAAGCTCGTCCCCGGGTATGGGGCCTGAAAAGACTATCGATGGCTCCGGACTCAACGATAACGACCAGCATTCGGCAGTAGCAACTGATATGTGGCAAAGCAGTGCCACTGAACCGCAGCCGACATGGATAAAATATGATTTCGATAAAGCTTATAAAATGTATCAGATGTGGGTGTGGAACTCTAATCAATCGCTTGAAACTGTTGTCGGTTTAGGGCTAAAAGACGTTACGATTGAGTACTCACTTGACGATAGTAACTGGACGCAGCTGGAGGGCGTGCCTGAATTTGCGCAGGCTACCGGCCTGGATAATTATACGTACAATACAACTGTAGATTTTAATGGAGCGGTGGCAAAGTATGTCAGGATTACTGCTAACAGCAATTGGGGTGGAATACTTACTCAATATGGTTTGAGTGAGGTGCGGTTCTTCTACATTCCGGTCCGTGCAAGGCTGCCTCAGCCGGCTTCCGGAGCAACAGGTGTGGCTCTGGATGCGGTCCTTAGCTGGCGAAAAGGAAGAAATGCGGTTTCGCATGAAGTTTACTTTAGCAGCGATTTGGGTGTTGTTGAAAATAACATAGCTCTTGCCGGCACAGTCAGTGACAATAGCTTTGCTCTCGGTTCTCTTGGGCTTGAATTGGGAAAGACTTATTACTGGAAGGTCAATGAGGTCAATGAGGCTGATGTTCCGAGTGTCTGGGAAGGTGACACCTGGAGCTTTACCACAACAGATTACCTGGTTGTGGACGACTTCGAGGATTATGACGATGTCTGCAACAGGATATACTATAGCTGGCAGGATGGATTAGGCTACACTGCCGATCCGGACTGTGGAGTAGCGCCTTATGGCGGCAACAAGACCGGCTCGATTGTAGGTAACAGTAGTGCTCCGTTTGCAGAGCAGGCCATCGTTCATGAAGGTGGACAGTCGATGCCGATGGAATATAATAATTCTTTTTCACCGTATTATTCGGAGACGCAGCATCAGTGGGCTGTCCCGCAGGATTGGACTGAAGGGGGCGCCGGCTCATTAACTGTTTGGTTCTATGGTGATACCGTTAATTCCGCTGAGCAGCTCTATGTCGCAATTGAGGATAGTGCAGGTAATATCGAGGTTGTTAGCCACTCTGATCCTGCGGCAATACAGACGGCAAGTTGGCAGCAGTTTGATATTCCATTGGCGAGCTTTAGCTCTGCCACAGGTACCGGTGTGAATATGGCAAGCGTTAAGAGAATGTATATCGGTGTAGGCAACAAAACCAATCCAGCGGCTGGTGGCACAGGAAAAATTTATATCGATGATGTCAGACTATATCCTTGATAAAGTGAATTGAAATTGTGAGTGCCTAAAGTCGTAAATTTTAATTTGACTCACTTTAGGCACTTTACACTTTAAAGAGAAAAGGAGGGCATCTGTGCGTAGAAAGTTGATTAATTCGATTGCTTTCATTTTTGTGGTTGGCTTAGCCATGACGAACACTGTTAGTGCAGACCTTATTGCATGGTGGGATTTTGATGAAGGTTCCGGTATCATTGCTGCCGATTCATCCGGTAATGGTCACGATGGTATCCTTAACGGTAATCCGACATGGGCAACCGGCAAATTAGGCGGCGCCCTGCAGTTTGATGGAGTTGATGATTATGTTAGTTGCGGTCCTTTAAACATCGATACAGTTATAACAGGCGGCATGGCGGTTTGTGCCTGGATTAATAAACCAGCGGGCGGGGACATGAAATTTTGCAGCAACCGTCAGGCAGCGGAAGCCGCTGGCGGTGGCTTTACGTGTGCTATATACAACAATCGGCTGGAAATGGATTTTGAAAGTGCTACAGGCCGCAACCTCAACAGAGATGCTGATGGACCAACCGTTCCTGCAGATACCTGGGTGCACGTTGCATGGGTCTATGATGATGTTGCTAATACCTTCAACGAGTACCATAACGGAATGTTGGCGGATTCATCGACTGAGAATGTATCCGTCGGTGTTTCGACAGTAGCGTTTCGAATTGGTGCTAACTCTCCAACTCTTGACCATTATGTAAATGGTTTGATTGATGATCTCCGCGTATACGACCATGCAATAAGCGAAGCGGAACTACAGCAGGCTATGCTCGGATGGGGGCCGATACGTGTATATGCTTCTAACCCAAATCCTGTTAATGGCCAGGAAGATGTGCCTCGTGACACAATCTTGAGCTGGACGCCGGGAGATTTTGCTGACAAGCATAATGTGTACTTTGGGACGGTTTTTGACGATGTCAACACAGCCAGCATAAATAATCAACTGGAAGTACTTGTAAGTCCGGGCCAGAGCCAGAGCACGTATAATCCGGGCCTTTCCTTCGACCATGCTCAGGACGGGCTTGATTTTGGCAAGACCTACTACTGGCGGGTCGATGAGGTTAATACTCCGCCCGACTCCACAGTATATAAAGGTGATGTCTGGGGCTTTACGGTTGAGCCCTTTGCTTACCCGATTGAGAATATAACCGCTACAGCTTCCAGCTCGCACAGGCAAGATATGGGGCCTGAAAAGACTATTGATGGTTCAGGTTTGAATGATAATGGCGAGCACTCGATATCGCCTACGGATATGTGGATAAGTAACAGTGCAGGGCCGCAGCCGACCTGGATAAAATATGAATTCGACAAAGAGTACACACTGCATGAAATGTGGGTGTGGAACTCTAATCAGTCGATTGAGCCTTCTTTTGGTTTCGGTATGAAGAACGTAACGGTTGAGTACTCGCTTGATGATATTAACTGGATGCAGCTGGAGGGCGTATCTGAATTTAAACGGGCTAACGGCTTGGGTGATTATACCCACAATACCATAGTTGATTTCAATGGTGTTGTGGCAAAATATGTCAGGATTACCGCTAATAGCAATTGGGGCGGCATATTACTTCAATATAGTTTAAGCGAGGTTCGGTTCTTCTATATTCCGGTTCAAGCAAGGCTGCCACAGCCGACTTCCGGAGAAACAGGTGTAGCCCTCGATGCAGTCCTTAGCTGGCGGGCAGGAAGAAAGGCAGCGGTGCATGAACTTTACTTCAGCAGCGATAGGGAAGCTGTAATAAATGGAACAGCTCTTCTCGATACAGTCAGTCAAGGCAGCTACAATCTCAGTCCTCTTGGGCTTGAATTGGGAAAGACTTATCACTGGAAGGTTAATGAAGTCAATGAGGCTGATGTTCTGAGTGTTTGGGAAGGTGAGGTTTGGAGTTTCACAACGCAAGAGTACCTTGTAGTGGAGGACTTCGAAAAGTATGATGATGCCTGCAACAGGATATTCTATACGTGGGTTGATGGATTCGGTCATTCCGGCGACCCAGATTGTAGTGTTGAACCTTACGGCGGCAATAGCACCGGCTCGACGGTAGGTAATTTTAATGCCCCATTTGCTGAGCGAACCATCGTTCATGGAGACAGGCAATCAATGCCCTTTGAGTATAACAACACATCTGCCCCTTATTATTCGGAGACCCAGCGTCAATGGGCTGTTGCACAGGATTGGACTAAAGGTGGCGCCGCTTCACTTGTAGTATGGTTCTATGGTGACGCCGGTAATATCCCTGAGGGACTTTATGTTGCAGTGGAGGATAGTGCCGGTGAAATTAAGGTTATGGGTCACTCTCAGGCGGCGGCGATACAGACGGCCAGTTGGCAGCAGTGGAATATTCCGCTAACGAGCTTTGCCGGGGTAAATATAGCAAGCGTTAAGAAGATGTATATTGGCGTAGGCAACAGAACCAATCCAGCGACCGGCGGCACAGGCAAATTATACATTGATGATATTGGATTGTATTAGGAAGAAGTAGAGGGAAAAGTCATGTGTAGAAATTTGATTTTTTTGATTTCTTTTATTATGGTGTTGAGCCTGTCGGCAAGTCTCCAGGCGGCTGTGGTTACCTTCCACACCGCGGAACCAACGCCGGGTCCATACGATATAAATAACTTCGACGGTGCAACCCGAGA
>CAZVUF010000139.1:0-7263 GCA_964629355.1 uncultured Pirellulales bacterium
GATTTGTTACCTCGCCGACCGGCTTTGCATTGGCGCAATTGTCGGCCTGTGGCTGCTGACCGGGTTGTCCCACGCAACTGATAGTCAGCACACCTCTACCAGTTCTGTTGCTGTAGCCTCCAATCTCGATTAGATATTGGCTGCCTGCGACCACATCGAAACTTAGCTGCGATGCAGCACCACAAAAGTCATCGTTACAGTCGATGAAGTCGCGCAGCGCTGGGTAGCAACCAGCAAAGTCATAAACAGCAAGTTTGGTGTCATATTCACTTCCGCACAGGCTGACGGTGGCTACACCGGTGCATGAGGCAGTATAGAGATACCAGATGTTGGGACCGGTATCGCAAAAGCCAGGGCCACCGGGTGTTGCACACCTGGTGTCGAAGGCCTGTTGCCATACTTCACCGACCGGTTGAGCGTTGGAGCAATTATCATTGGCCGGTGGACATATCGCCGGCTCACAAGTGATGGTCAAAACACCCTGGCCAACATCCTGCTGCACGTTCCCTCCAATTTCGATGAGATACTGGGTGCCTGCGACTGCACCGAAGCTGACCTGTGACTGTAGATTGCAACCGAGGAAGTCGTCATTGCATCCGATCAGGTCACCTGCTGCGGGAGGGCAATTGTATCCTTCATAAACAGCAAGCTGAGTGTCGTAACTGCTGCCACAGAGGCTTACTGTGGCAATACCTGAGCATGTGGCGGTGTAAACGTACCAGATATTCGGGGTGTTCATGCAAATACCCGGACCATCAAATGTGGCATCTGTCGTATTGAACGCCAGATTAGTTACATTACCGACTGGTGTTGCATTTGAACACTTATCATTGGAGCAGGCATCCACAGTGGCACTGGCAGCACCAAACAACAGTATCATGACACAAACCATTAACAATTTAAACATACACATTCTCATAACTAAGTCCTCCTAAGATAACAAAAAAGCTCTCACTTTATGGATACTCCCGTTACACATCTTACATCAATGAGATAAACGGTAAAGCACGTCCAACCCTGACGACATCCACCGGCAATCCGCATTAAGCGAACTAATGGTCTTCTGCACCGCCAAGATTTTACACATATCCGAGTTCAATAAAGATCCGTGCCTAAGATGACAAAATGCCAGCGCGTCCCAGCATCTGCAACGCTGTCGCAAGAACAAATTGTTCCCCCGCATGCTGAATATGCGAGTTACCTTACTTTCCTCCATGACCTGACTATCACGATGAAACATATATATTATAATCCTAAATGAAGCCTCTGTCAAGGCTTGAGATGTCATTTCCTTATCATTTGGTAGGTTCATTTTTGAATAGATTTCGAAAAATCGGTTCACTTTTTTATCAAATCCTATCTAAAAGTGCCAGTATATGCTCTACGTGTAACGTCTTTTTGGCTTTTTGTGTTAAAATTTCGGCTTTGACCATATTCTTCAAAATGTCCATTGACAACCTCATGAACAAAATTTCTCTTTTTTTATCGCCTGCAAATCACACCACAAGGTCCGAAAACTATACAAAAGCGGCAAAGAAATATATACAGACGGGATAGTGCTAAACTCGCTTTCAGTAGCAATCTCCGGCTTCAATGAATTTTATTATGTTATAGATGACCAAGTTATATGGAGCATTTATCTTATATCTGTCAGCAATTTTTATTACAGCCCCATTTAAGGCATCAATCTCTGTTTGCTTTTTAGCTGTGATATCCTGTAAGGTTGATGATTTATGCTCGGCTGTAGACGGCACGAGTTTATTATAAAATACTCCAAGGAAATCTTTAGCACACAACCAATGTGTTTTATAACCCGCCGCTGTCATAACGCTGAATACTTCTTCTATAATGCCATTCATTATATCTCTGCTGAACTTATTTTCGGCCAAAACGCCGTACGGAACATCGAGAATAGCACCGAGGCTGTTTAGAGCGCAATTGTAGAGCATTTTTGCCCAAAGGTCTTTTTCAATCTCATCAATGGTTTCACAAGGAATATCGCCTTTGGCTATGGATTCACACAGGTTTTCAATGCATAACAAATCCGCCGCAGGCGGACCAAAAAGACTTCCAATATGAATGGCATCTGCATGGACGGTTATTACAACTTCATTTTTCCGCGGTCTGTTAAAGCCGGTGATGACACGCGCATTGTAAATTTTGTCCCTACTAAAAAAAGATGTAAAGACTTCTGCATTACCCCATCCGTTCTGAAACAGCACAATTTTCGTTTTAGAGCCCAATAAAAATTCATGCTTTGCGAGGTCTTTTGCAGCTTCAGGAGAATCAAAAGATTTCGTGCATGCAAGAATATAATCGTAAGCTTGCATCGGAACATCGTTCAGAGATACGAAGCTACCAAATGATTTTGGGTCTGCGAAATAATCGCCGAAAATTCCCGTTCTTAATAAGCCGTGCTCGCGCAAAGACCGGACGGTATTTTCTCTTGCAATAATATCTACCTGGCATCCGGACTTCAGTAAGCAGCTCCCGATGCCAAGGCCAACTGCTCCGCCGCCATATATCAATATCCTCATGATTTACAACTTGTCCTTCTTTGGAAATTATGGTTCTATGAACAGTGGTTATTATAATCAATAATTAGGGTAAAACAACCGTCACCGGTGCGGAGACGGCTGAATATTTAACAGGGTTATGTTTGGAGTGCAAACCGGTAAATGAAAGCAATGATACTTAGGAAGATCGGGCCGGTCGAAGAAAAGTCTTTGGAGCTGCTGGATTTGCCGATTCCTCAACCCGGTCCCGGCCAAATTCGCGTAAAAATCTCAGCCTGCGGCGTATGTCACACTGAACTCGACGAAATCGAAGGAAGACTTCAGCCGAGACTGCCCATCATTCCGGGTCATCAGATAGTAGGCACAGTGGAAGCTCTCGGTCACGTGGCAAATAAATTTAAGTTGGGCGACAAGGTTGGAATAGCCTGGATAAATTATGCTTGCGGCAGATGCGATTTCTGCCAACAAGGGAACGAAAATCTATGCTCAGAATTTCAAGGTACCGGCTGCGATGTAAACGGTGGATACGCCGAATACACCGTGGTACATGAAGATTTTGCGTATCCGATTCCGGAGAAACTCAGCGACTGCCAGGCAGCCCCCCTTTTGTGTGCAGGTGCAATCGGCTACAGAGCATTAAGGCTGACCAATCTTCGAGATGGTCAAACCCTCGGCCTATTTGGTTTTGGAGCTTCAGCTCATATCGTCACCCAAATAGTAAAATATAAATATCCAAACTCCAAGATATTTGTCTTTACTCGGTCAGGCCAACAAGAACACCAAAGTTTGGCTAAGGAACTTGGTGCTGATTGGGTCGGAGCAACTGGTGATAATCCACCAGCCAAACTAAATTGCGCAATTGATACTACACCTGCCTGGAAACCAATTGTTGAGGCGATGAGAGTACTGGAAAAAGGTGGACGGCTCGTTATAAACGCGATCCGAAAAGAAAAGAAAGACTTGGACTCTATCCTGAACCTGGATTATCCCACTCATCTCTGGCTGGAAAAGGAACTGAAAACCGTAGCTAACATTACCAGACTTGATGCCGAAGAATTTCTGCCTTTGGCGGCAGAAATTCCTATTATGCCCAAAGTTCAGGAGTTCAAATTAGAACAAGCTAACGAGGTTCTAACTATATTAAAGAAGGGGAAAATTCAAGGAGCCGGAGTCTTAAGAATATCTGATCGACGGTAAATTAGAAAGGTTATATGACAATGGCAGTCAAATTTTACAAGGAACCTGAACTTGAAAATTCGATTATGTTCTGTGGCTGGCCGGGCATTGGAAATATTGGGATACTTGCGATAGATACGCTAAAGGGCCTGTTAAGAGCACAAGAATTCGGAGAGATTGAACCGTGGGACTTCTTTGACCCCTACAGTGTCTCAATCGAAAAAGGTTTGCTCAAAAGTTTAGAATTTCCCAGCAACAAATTTTATTTCCAGCGGATTAAAGACCGAGACTTGTTGTTTTTCATTGGCCAGCAGCAGCCCTCAGAACTAGGAACAAGATATGCTCAAGGCCAAAAGGCTTACCAAATGGCCAATTTAGTTCTGGATGTGGCGGAAAAGTTCGGTTGTCGGCGAGTTTATACTTCCGGAGCAGCCGTAACCAAAATCCATCATACAGCCAAACCACGGGTCTGGGCGGTGCCAAACAATCAAAACTTGGCCAAAGAAATAAAGCAATACCAGAACACTATTTTAATGTCGGAAATTGAGGGAAGAGGTGACCAGGGCGCTATAACGGGCTTAAATGGGCTTTTGTTGGGAGTCGCCAGAAAAAGAGGATTGGAGGCTGTCTGTTTAATGGGTGAAATACCATACTATCTTCAAGCAGCACCCTGGCCCTATCCTAAGGCTTCAAAATCCGTCCTTGAGGTTATAACTGGAATTCTCGGATTAAAAGTTGATCTCTCTGCAATGGAAGAATTAGGTCAAAAAATAGAACAACAAATTGAAGATTTTTTGGAAAGCTTATACAACACGGAAGCAATACCACCTGAGGTAAGAGACGAAATCGAGAAATTAAGGTATATCGAACCGACTGAGTTAGGACCAATAACCGAAGAAGAACAGAAAAAAATAATGGAACATATTGATGAGCTTTTTGACCAGGGAGGCCGGACCGATGAAAGACATCTTTAAATTTTCACAGCAGCCTAAATTTGAAAATCCATCTTTGATTGTTGGCTGGAACAAAGATGCAGGTCAATTAAGCCCAAGGGTAATTGAGTATCTCAATAAAAAGATAAACGGCAGAAGCTTCTGTGACATTGAGCCAGTTGATTTTTTCTCTTTGGTTGGAGTGGCGGTTGAAAAAGATATAGCTCAATTCCCGGAGGGCAAATTCTACTATTGTGAAAAAAGCGACCTCGTAATATTTAAAGGCAGCGAGCCTGAGTTTGAACGATACAGATTCTTGGATGCAGTTTCAGATTTAGCTCAGCACCATTGCAGAATAAAACATCTATACACTATCAACAGCACCATTTCTTCGATTGCACATACTAACTCAAGAAAGATTTTCGCAGTTTTTAACAAAACAGAATTCCAAAAAGAACTTCGAGGGTATGATCTGGAAGACATGAACTGGCAAGGGACACCAGCCATCAGCAGTTACCTTTTATGGGTAGCTCAAAGAAAAGATATCCCCGGCGTAAGTCTCTGGACACAAATACCTTTCTACTTGGCAGCAGGTGAAGATTTTCAGGCAATAAAACAAACGCTTTCTTTTCTTGATAATAGATTCAACTTAGAGTTAGATTTGAAAGACATGGATGAGCAAACACAATCGCAAAATGCAAAAATAGACCAGCTCAGACAGGAAGATACAGAAATTAATAGATGTATAGGAGCGTTAGAAAGCGGTTTATCTTTAAGCGAAGAAGAACAATTGGGCCTGATAAAAGCTGTATCCGAATTTCTCGAATTCGGCAAAAGTTAAATATTTTGCCCCGCAATTTATTGCGGGGTTCAGATGCGATTTTTCAGCAGTTTGAAAGCATCTTCGCCGCCGTTAATCAGGTGAATCAAAGGCTGCGGCCTGTCAACACCTTCAATAAACTTGGGTCTCGCCGCCCAGGGCGTGACGCTCAACACCCCTGACAAATCCATCCAGTGTTGCAGCCTTGCGACCGGCAGGTTCCAGGTTATGTGGAAGTGATTGGCCGGCGGATATTGCTTATACTCAACCATACTCGCGTATTTCGGCACAACAAACGTGTGCGGCCAAGTCGGCGTAGTCAAATTGCACATCGCCTGGGCAAGTTTGGCCGGCACTTCGGTTGTATGAGCTTCATCCCAGATCAAGCTAAATAAACCACCGGCACTACTATAAGCCATTCGAGCAGCAATGCCTTCGATACCTGCCGGTGTCATGAATGTCACTGAATTACCGCCGCCGGGGAAGTAGAACTCATCAGCAAGAGGCAGTGTAACACCATCCATTATCTTTTTAACCGACGCTCCTGGCTCAGCCGACCAGTCGAATGCGGCACTACCGGAATTGTCACCATCGACCAAACCTTTATTATACCAGTCCGCCTTTTTATCGAGTCCTTTAATGCCAATCTTCCCAGCTAATTCTTTGATTTCCCATGCCTCCCATACTTTTCTGAAATCCATAAACAGAGGTGGGTTTCCACCGGAAAGGTACGTCATAAACAGCATCGTCAAAAGTCCCTGCACATCTGCTTCGGTGGCAAAAGGCAGCGGCGCCTTGCCGCCGTTGTGGTCGAATGTGCTGTTGAAGAACGACTCCATCACGTCAGCCACCGGCAGCGGAATACCGCGCGGGTCACTACCCCATTCCAACTGGCTCATAAAACCGCCACCCACCGCATTCAAATCCGCCATCAGGTCACGAACGATTAGGTACATCGCCAAGCTCATATTAAATCGTTCGCTGTCTGCTTCATTGCGAAGCTGGAGGCGTTTGCCAACATATCTGTTTATCCAGCCACGCAGTGCCTTTAGCTCCTTTTCGTTATATGCCTTTTTGTTCAGCATATCAGCCAACAGCTTCATATCTAAACGTGTGATTTCCAAGCCGAAAGTGTTCCTGGTTTCAATGATGTGCATCAAAGCCGTTTCCATCCCCATTGAATCGTGGCCCAAAATCATGACTCTTCGCCCCCGCAGGCCGATAGTGGTTACAGCAGCATAGCACCAGTCAATAAGGTTCTTGGCAGTTTGCTCGGTCATTTTCGGATTCATCCCGGTATCGGGCCATGTCCCCACGTTCAGGGTAGCCATCCGTCCGTACTGGCTGATGGCACCATTAAGTGCGTGGGCATATACTACGCCGGGCTTGGGGCCGCTGTTGCCGCAGGTTATATTTATAGGTGTGTTGGGCGGAAACTGCTGCAGCAACGAGATAGTAGTAAGCTGTGGAAAGGCCCACGTGTCCGGCACGCAGACTAAAATATCTACACCGGCCTTGCGAAATTGCTGAGCGACAATATCAGCCTGCGCTTCTCCGTCAATTAATACTGTGGAATAGACTACCGGTACCGGCGTCTTATCAGGCAGGACTACTGCGCCATTGATTGTGTCAGCCGCCATCTTCACGATATTTTGACAGCGCACTCTGCTGTCTTTATCAATACGCGGATCGCTCGTAGCGAAAACTCCAATAACCGGAACCTTAGGTGTTGCTTTTCTTATGACCGGTAAACGATCTGCATAAATTTTCTTTGCCATTTTAGACACTCCTTTTCCCAGCCGAAGGCCGGAAACCTCAA
>CAZVUF010000140.1:0-7242 GCA_964629355.1 uncultured Pirellulales bacterium
GTGGCGGACAGGGCTCCGCCGTAGCGGCTGCGCGAAGGCGAGTGAATTTGGGGCATCATTTCTCATTTTTTTGGCTTTTGTTTTCATTTTTTGTCACGTAAAATCTGCTTGTTTTTCTTATTGTTAGAGCTAATATAGTTTTTTGTGCGGCCGATGTAATAAAGAAATAATTTAGGAAACAGCAAAATGGCGGAGAAATTGTTTGTTATAACAATTAAGCTCTAATGTTCGTTTATTGAACATCTTGGCGGAGCGGAAAAATACCAACTATTGGGTATAAAATAATAAACACATTTCGTTGAATTTCAGCCGATTAATGATATTGTGGAGGGGAAGAATTTACCCCGTGAGATAATTACTCGAAAAGGAATCAAATAATGCAAGGCAGAGAGTTCGTCAAGTATCTGACAACCAATGGATTGGAAGGGTATATCTCACAGGGTAAACAAGAAAAAGGTATTATGACACGAAATAGGAAATGGCAACTGTCCATAGTAACCTCTATAAATTGGAGGATATTATAGAAATGAAGGACGAGGACTCCAGCAAAAAACCATTAGTTGAACAGATATACGATGAGCTCTTTTCTAACATTGAAAAGCATGATGCATTTGATGAGGGAATAGTTAAGATGCTGAAACAGATGGCTGCCAAAGGCGAAATGAAAAAACCCGCGAAAGTCATGGGAGCCATCAAGTTAACGATGGCAAATAATAATGAAACTACTGGAACTGGAAATTGAGAATATCCGTGGAATTAAGCACTTGGTTGTAGAACCTGCGGGGAAGAACTTTGTCATTTGGGGCCCAAATGGTTCTGGAAAAAGTGCTGTTGTAGATGCGATCGATTTTCTTCTAACGGGGCGGATTCAACGTTTAACTGGTAAAGGGACAGGAGATATCTCGCTAGCAAAACATGGTCCACATATTGACCATGAGCCAAAGGAAACGAAGGTTAGAGCTGTTCTGCAATTGAAGGGTTCGGGCAATCCTGTTGAGTTGAAACGTTCCATCGGAAAACCAAATGAGTTAGAGTGCAGTATAGGAGAAAATGAGGAGCTTAATCGTATCATAGAACTTGCTGAACAAGGGACGCACATTCTGACTAGGAGGGAGATTCTTAAGTACATTACTGCTGATGCCAATACGCGCGCACAAGAAATTCAGGATCTATTGAACATTACGGAAATTGAGGAAGCGAGAAAAACGCTTGTTAAAGTTAAGCATGATTATCTAAGGGAGCTTGAGAACACACAAACAGCGGTTGCGAGAGCTGAAAGTCAGGTTAATGCGACGACGCAACAACGAACCTTTAGCAAAACAAGCGTCTTAGAAGTTGTGAATCAGAATCGTGGCATATTGGGCGCGAATGCTATATCCGACCTTTGCTCGGCCAATTTGAAAAGAGATGTCCCAGCACCGACAGTCGTTTCGCAGAGCGATGGATTTAATGTGACACTCTTTGATAAAGACATTCAGAATCTTCGCAACACAATATCAAATGAAAGTGGGACGCAAATTGAGAAGAGCGATAAAAGACTCCGCGAGATCATAGAAAAAATTTGTGCTAATCCTGACTTAATGCGCACACTTAAACAACTGAAGTTAATTAGGATTGGTATGGAGATGATAGATGAGACGGGGAAGTGTCCATTATGCGATACAGCGTGGCCGAAAGGTAAACTACTCGAATATTTAAAAATCCGTGTGGGGACAGCTCAGGTCGCAGGGGAATACCAGCGGGAAATCGGGGAATTGGTGACCGAAATCTCTACCATAGCGAATAACACAATAGCAAGCCTTCGGAAAGTTATTGCTGGGGGCCAGGTTACGGGGCTGAAGAATGATCTTGCGATTCTCGAATCATGGCTTGGAGACTTAGGGAAATTTTCTGAAGCATTAGGTTCTGCTGTGGAAAGCCACTTTGAGACAGCGTGGACTAGTGCAGAAATTAGAAGGATGCTTGCTCCTGTAAATGTTCTTGAAGCGATGGGAAATATTGAAAAGGAGGTTAAGAAAAAGTATCCGGTGACTACGCCAGAACAAACCGCTTGGGATATGCTGACGCGTCTTAAGGAGAATCTACAGGCTGTGGAGAGTGCAGAAGCGGATGCGAAGAAGACTCAACTATATGTAAAAAGGGCTGCCCTACTACATGACCATTTCTTATCAGCAAGGGATAAAGTCTTAGGTCAACTTTACGAAGCGATCAAGAACCGATTTGTTGGTCTATATTGCAATCTCCATGCCGATGATGAAAGCAAGTTCGGTGCAAGAATAGAACCAAAGGAAGCGGGGTTGAACTTTGAGGTTGATTTCTACGGGCGCGGTACTCATCCACCGCACGCTCTGCACAGCGAAGGCCATCAAGACAGTATGGGACTATGCTTGTTCTTGGCCTTAGCGGAACATTTGGCAAAAGAGTTGATTGATTTGGTTGTATTGGACGACGTTGTCATGTCAGTTGATACCGGGCATCGACGACGGCTCTGTCACGTATTGGCAAAAAGTTTTCCTGAACGACAATTTCTTATCACGACTCATGATAAAACTTGGGCAAAACAGCTTCAAACAGAGGGAGTCGTGAAATCAGAAGGGAGTATCGAGTTCTATAATTGGTGTTTGGAATCAGGTCCTCAAGTGAATTATGAAGTAGACTTGTGGAAGCACATAAAAGAAGACTTAGATAGAGGAGATGTTCCGAGCGCCGCTCATAAACTAAGACATGGGAGCGAAGATTTTTTTGGTCAAGTGTGCGATGTGCTACAGGCGTCAGTAAGATATAAATTGGATGGGAGATGGGAATTAGGAGATTTCTTGCCAGCATCGATAGGACAATATCGCTCTTTACTTAAAAAAGCAAAGAGCGCGGCGCAGACTTGGAGTGATCAAGAATCTTTTGAAGGATTGCGCGAGTTGGATAGCACTGTAAGCCAAATATACAACCGGTGTCAGGTTGAACAATGGGCTATAAATGCAAATGTTCATTACAATAATTGGGTTAATTTTTCAAAGAACGATTTTCAACCTGTCATGGAGGCATTTCAAGACCTATGGGCGATATTTTTATGTAGTAAATGTGGCGGTATACTACATCTCGTTACAAAAGGATACGATCCTGAGGAAGTACGGTGCAACTGCGGTGAAGTGAATTGGAATCTGGTACAGCAAAAAGGAAAGACACAAGGTTAAAGATATGCCAATTCCAGGCGCAACAAAGACGATCCAAGACTTGATTTATTATCAGTACGCTAAAATTATTGCGAAACGTGCATTCAAGGCAGCAGATGGCAAAGAGGCGAAGAAGCAGTCATACGGTTTCATCAAAAAAACGTTTCGAGAACTGAAAAGTGGCGCCAAGTCGTGGTCGGAAATAACGCGAGAAGACAGGCAATTCGTTGAAGTAGAGAAGCGGTGCATATATCGTGGGGCGGAAAATGATTTACACTGGGAACATATCGTGCCGAAGTCCTTGAGTGTGAAGCCGCAGTGCGAAACGTGCGAAACCATACAGGGAATACATAACCAGATATGGGCATGCAGTAAATGTAACTTCTCAAAGGGCACAAAAGGATTGTATGAGTTCTATAGAGAAAAATATCCGGGTGAGAAAAAGTTCTACGACTTTATCCAGCCTTTATTGGAAAAGAAATATCTAAAGACAATTATTAAATGCCATGAGTGTGCCAATACGTTATGTAGCAGTGACTTAGACCATGATAGAGAAATAACAGTTCTTGATATTGATTTTATCCTTCATCAAATATGAAAATAAATTGCAAACAACCTGACAACGCTCAAGAGAGGTAAGCAGGTAAGAAAAGATTTCACTTAAAAATTAAGCCGTTTTTGGTATAATACCCGTCAGATGACAGAAGACGGAGGACAAAAACAAATCAAAAGCTTGCCTTGAGCGAAGCCGAACGGGGTCAAAAATGCAAAAGGTAAAATTACAACGCAAAAATTCCACGGTTAGCCGTGGCACTTGCTGCCACGGTTTGTTCCACAATTACGCCTACGGCGTACAAGTGTCGAGAATGTTCGACAAATCGGCCTATTTTTTGCAAAACAAAGCCAATTTTCGAAAAAGTCAAGTGAATGTAAGCTTAATTACAACAAGGGATTATGAGAAATAATCGAATAGGACACTTGGTGAAAACAAACCCAATCAAAGCCAATTAGACAGCCCAGCTAAGGCTTCGGTTTTCGCTTATAACCGACGCCCACGACGGCCGTTCGACAAAGCTCACGACTTGCGGCTGGCCAATAAAGTAAAATTCTTCTCTATCGGCAATCAAATTCGACATAATTCGGATTGGAAACCAAAGGAAGCACAGCTAATAAAAAAGGACCTGGATTTATCCGCCTCGGCGGATTTATCTCCAGGTCCCAATAGCGGGGGATGTCTTCGAACATCCGACCACCTCGTTTTATACCCTCTGAAAACAGGGTTCATAGCGCGGTCGTCGCAGGTTCATAACGGGCAAAATCGAGTATATAAAAAAAGAGATAACTCCTTGCTAATAAAGAAGTTATCTCTATGTTTTCGTGGCGGGGGAGCGTTTCGAACATACGACCGTAAGTTTTCGATATAGTTACACCCAGAGCAATGGAAGTTTTCAAATCGAGGCGGGAGCGTATCGGTAAAATACTATTTCTCCAACGGAACAATGTCGACCTTGCACTTTGGAATTGCTGCCAAAAATCTACTACCATATCCTCTATTAATTATCCTGCTATCTAGGATAACCACTATGCCTGTATCGGTCTTGTTGCGAATCAGCCGCCCGAAGCCCTGCTTGAACTTGATAATAGCTGAGGGTAACTGGTAGTCATTGAAAGGATTGCATCCCAGTTCTCTTATCTGTTCAAGCCGCCCGGCAAGCAACGGCTGATCCGGAACGGCAAAAGGCAATCGAACAATAATCACGTTGGAAAGGGCCTGCCCTGGCACATCCACTCCCTGCCAGAAACTGTCTGTTCCGAATAGCACCTGTTTGCCTTCATCCTTAAACTGCTTTAGAAGCAGACTCCTATCCAAATCAGATCCCTGCTGTAGCAGGCAAAAGCCTTGGTTGCCGAGCCATGAAGAAAGCGATGCAGCTATTTGTTCGAGCATTGCATAGCTGGTGAAAAGTACAAATGCTCTGCCTGCAGTTTTGAGGACGTATTTCTTTATTGCCTCAGCTGCAGCCTGAATAAAGGCAGAGTCATTGGGGTCCGGCAAGTCCCTCTCAATATATAGTGTAACCTGCTTTTCATAGTCAAACGGTGAGCCGAGCTGAACAGCATCGAAATCATCTAAGCCAATTCGACTGGCAAAGAAATCAAAGCCACCTTTATCTCCTGCTGCCCTTGTGCTGAGGGTGGCGCTGGTTAATATCACCGAGTCGTATTTGTCAAAAAGACATCTTTTTACATCGGGCCCGACGTTCAATGGTGCGTTTTTTAAGCGAATAGTGGCAGTTCTATCGGGATCCGCCTCAACCCAATAGACATGATCTACACGTGCCTGTGTTAGGAAACTTTCCAAATCTTGGATCAATGCCGTGCAAAGATCGACAAAACGCATAATCTCGAGCTTTTCATCGATATCCTCTGTTTGCTTCGCGAGTTTGGCTAATTCTGGTCTGAGATCTTTCAAATATCCGGAAATAGTATCATCGACGAAGTTTTTGTAGCATCCGCCTTTTGTCTCATCCTTCGTCTGCTCATACCAGGCCCGAGTCTTCTCAAAGAAGCGAGTGGCCTCTTTGCTAACCCTGCAGACCAAATCAACTGCCTTGTTGGCATCTGTATAAGCCAATAATCCCTTATGTGTTCGTGGATTATAAAGGCTATTAAGAAAGAATTTAACCCTGCTATTACTGATATCTATTCCAAAATGATCTTCGGCCACATGTTCTATGTTCTGTGCCTCATCGAGTACCACGAATTTATAATCCGGCAGAAAAGATACGCCTTGTTCCTTAAGCACAAGGTCACTAAACAGCAGTGCGTGGTTGGCCACAATAATACCGGCATTATCCAATCGACGTCTGGCATGCCAGTAAAAACAATCGCGAAAATGCGGGCACTTGCGACCGCGACAATTGCCATGTTCACTCTTGACCTTATCCCACGTGCGGTTCTTCGGCAAGAACGGGATGTCGCTAAGCGAGCCATCCTTTGTTTGACTAGCCCAGTCTCCTACTTTCTCAAGCTCCGAACCCAACTCATCAAACAACCGTTTTTGCCTCCGCAGAGCAAATGTAAGTCGACGTTTGCACAGGTAATTACCCCTGCCTTTTGCGAGAACTGCGGTGAATCTCTGTGGCATACAACTATCCAAGAAGGGAATGTCCTTATTAACCAGCTGTTCCTGCAACGTGATGGTAAAGGTGCTAATTACTACCTTGCCCACGCCATTGGCAACCAAATCTGCGGCGGGGATAAGGTAAGCAAAGCTCTTACCAACACCCGTTCCGGCCTCAACAGCCAAGTGCCGACCTTTCGCAAATGCCTGTTGCACTGCTTGCGCCATTTCTATTTGCTGGGGACGCACTTCGAAGTTTGTAAGAGATTGAGAAATGGGCCCACCCCGAGCCAGGACCTTTTTCATATCTAAACCTGTATGAGTCTTCACCATTGGAAAATGTACGAAGAACCTCCCTGTACGACCAACTACTTAGCCGAACGATCTTTCACGTCCAGGAGAAACTATACGTGTTCCGATTATAGAGGTTACAGCAAGTTATTACAACGGGTGGCAGCATGGATTTCCGAGAGAAAGTATGGACTTTTCAGTGGAGCGTCTTTTTACTCAACAATACCCAATATGGAACGGCCGTTGTAAAGTTACTATTTTCCTATGGATTAGCGAGAGCCACGGTGGATTCTTTAACACGGTCATAAATGCGTGCAAAGGTTAGCTGATGCAGGCCAGCTCTAAAAGGCAAGTAACCTGTGGGGAGAATGTTTGTAGAGGTAGATCAACATTTTCTGATGCAGAACCGCCTTAAAGTGTATACAATTAATTTTAGTTTTTGCATGGTAATATCTGACAATGAAGCCGAAAAAAGTATCTGCAAACAAAAAGAAAAAAACGCCTACAAAAAGTAAGGCAAAAAAAGTGTCTGGAAAAAAGAAGGAAGTAAATGTTCAGAAAGAAGTCAGTAAGATCAAGGGAAAAGCGAAAGAATATGCAGCACGACCATTTCAGGAAGCACGAGATGCATATCAAATCAATTTTAACTTGGTTCAC
>CAZVUF010000141.1:0-7236 GCA_964629355.1 uncultured Pirellulales bacterium
ACATGACCGATCTTGGTGGCAATATATCCCAAAACCCGTGTTTCAGAGAGAACTATAGCATCGCTGTCTATTCCCCTTGTTGTGACGCAGGAGACCCGAATTATGTTGCCTATCCATGGCAGCGTGACATTGATGGCGAATTTGCCGTGATGGGTGCACGGGCCGATATCGGCGCGGATGAGGTTGCCGCTAATGCCCGACCCGTAGCGGATGCAGGAGACGACCAGTACTTTGATACAATTGTCGCGTATGTTACCCTTGATGGCACCGGTTCCTACGATCTTGATAGCGGCGATAGCATTTCCTATCAGTGGCAACAGATTAGCGGTCCGAACGTAAGTCTTGTAAATCCTTATACTGCGGAGCCCAATTTCGTACCTGCTGTCGAAGATGTTTACATATTTGAGCTTACCGTATCCGACGGCGACAGTGACAGTGCGCCCGATAGTGTAATGATAGTTGTTGGTAATCGTGCTCCTGTTGTAGAGGCTGGTGATCCGAAGGCCCTGTTGGCGACGAGCCTTCCCCCAACGGCGGCAGAATCAATATGGGTGCCTACGGCGGCACACCGCAAGCAAGCATGTCTTTCTCCATTGCAGGAAAAGTAGACTAGTTAGTTAGCGAATTAGTGTATTAGAGAAGTAATGGATTAGATAGTGAAAAACCAATTAACCACCGTCTAATTCACTAATCAAACCGTCAGAATTTCCTCTTTCGGTTTGAAGCGCATTTTAGCCTGGCCGATCAGATAGAAACTGCCCGTAATGCAAATCAGATCTTCTCTACTGATGGCGCTACCGGCAAGTCGCAGCGCCTCATCTAAGCTAAAAGCCGTCTGGTACATCTTGCCACAAATTTCCGTGTAAATATCAGCCAAGTCTTGTGGAGACATAGCTTTGGCCGAATTGCTGCGAGTAAAAATCACTTTGTCAGCCCCATATTGTAGTTCTTGCAGCATACCCTCAACATCTTTATCGTTGTTGCAGCCGAAGATTACCACCATCGAATCATAAGGAATGTTTTGGCCTATAGCGTGTATAAGAGCCCGAATGCTTGCAGCATTATGGGCCGCATCGATCATAATTCTTGGGTCTTGGCAAATCATTTCCATTCGGCCGGCTAATCTCACCTTGTTAAGACCCTCAGTGGCCTTTTCATTGTCTATATTGTAGCCATCTGCTTTGAGTCGATCCAGCATAGCAAGAGCCAAGCCACAGTTAATTGCTTGATGTCGGCCATGCAACGGCACCCGTAGATGTTCAAATTTGCTTGTAGGCGTGGTCAGGCATATTCTTGTGTGTGGGCCGTGCTCCCGCGAGGTTTCAAATCGATATGAAAAATCAATATCTACGCCGGTTATACTCAGCGGTGCCTTGATTGCCATAGCTTCGGATTTCAGGACGCGCATAGCCGCCGGCTCCTGCTCGACAGTAATTGCGGGCACGCCGCGCTTGAAAATTCCAGCTTTTTCTTTAGCGATACTGTCGATAGTTGTGCCTAATTGCTGCTTATGGTCAATACTCAGGCTGGTTATGCCGACCACCTTCGGCTCAATAACATTGGTGCTGTCCAGTCTGCCGCCCAAACCTGTTTCAATTACCCCAATATCAACACACATATCGACAAAGTGCATAAACGCCAATGCCGTCATAATTTCAAAGAAAGTCGGCGGGTCTGTCTTTGATAATTTCTCAATCGGTGCGTAGATGCGGTTCATTAGGTCAAACATTTGTTGATCGCTGATCATCTGTGAATTAACTGCAATCCGCTCATGCAAATGCACAACGTGCGGCGAGGTATATAATCCGACAGTGTAGCCGTTTGCCTCGAGCATCTTGGCCAGCATCGTAGCAGTCGAGCCTTTTCCTTTCGTGCCGGCTATATGGACTGTTTGAATTTTTTTGTGAGGATTGCCGACCAGCGACAGCAGTTTTTTCATCCTGTCGAGGTTAAATGTTGTAACGTTATAGCGCAGATTTTGCTCCTTCTCGTAGTCGGTCTTGTTATAAAGGTAGCTAATAGCTTCATTATAGCTACGAAAAGCCTTTTTAGGCTTGACTACGGTGAGCTTGGATGAACTTTTAACTGTTCGTTTCTTTCCGGTTGTTTTTGTAGATTTCACCATTAAAACTTGATTATAACCTATAAAAGTGATTTCGTCAAGAGTAGCACTATGCTATACATCAACGGTCGCTAAACTGTGTAGTATAAGACCTTGTTATAGCTGAAGTTAAGAGTAATGCTACTGTATGCGGGTATTTTTCGAAACATTTCCAACATCAATCCTGCTAAACATATAATTAATTTTGTTTATATTATTTTGATGTTATTAATCTGCAGATAATCTCATTAGTACTGTTGTTCGGCGTTTTTTGTTCAATATTGCCAAGCTTCTGTACTACATAGCGTCTGGTAGAAGTAAATTTTTTTAATGTATTGGTCATTTGTAATAACTAAAGATGTTTGATTTTGTATTTCGATTTATTATGGCGGCTTATGTGTATATCCGCTCATTCATCCGCCAGCGGCGGATAGCCCTTTTTTATCTACCGATAGCGAAAGCAAGCATATATTTTAATGACGCGAACTAACTCATAAATGGTAAACCTCTGCGAGGGTAACCTATATAAAAAGACGTATATTAAATATATGTATTTCTTCGACCAACTAAAAAAGTTGACAGTTCTACTTGTGAATTATTACATTAAGAGCACTTAATAACGCTCGCGCCCGTAGCTCAATCGGATAGAGTGACGGACTTCGAATCCGAAGGTTGCAGGTTCGAGTCCTGCCGGGCGCGTTTCTTAAATTCTTTTCTGAAAATACCTTACAGCTTTATACAAACCACTGCTGCCAAATCTGCCTTTCATAACCGACCATGATATTGGTTTAATTGCAAGGGTATTTATTTAATATATGTGAGTATCTGACTATTGGTTTTGATGTTAGGATTGGTAGGTTTTTTGCGTTTTGCTTTAATCAGCTCTTTTTATGGATTGCTCTACTATCCGGATGATTTTTTCGGCCATGGTAGCTTTTGTTGTGTTTTTGATTTTACTCCAGTTAGAGCTTCGTGTCTTTATTTGAACGGTTGCCTTCTCGGCGCCGATTGCAGAAGGAGGGTTGGCGATTATCATATCAAGATTCTTTTCCTTGAGTTTTTTCTCCGCGTTTGTTCGCGGGTTTCTATCCTCAAGAGCAAAGCCAACAACCATTTGACCTTCCTTTTTGTGTTTTCCTGCCCATTTTAGAATATCAATTGTTGGTTTTAATTTGAGAGTTAAGGATTTGTCTGCTCTTTTTATTTTAGTTTTACTCGGGTGAGCCGGCGTATAGTCTGCCACGGCAGCAGCCATAATCAAGCAATTACATTTGGGGAAACACTTCTTTATCGCATCGAACATTTGGTTGGTGGTTTCTACTTTGATGGCTTTTAGTTTCGGATTTCGGATTTCGGATTTAGAATTTGCTATGATGAGTGTTACTTTGTGTCCGGCTTTCAGAGCCGCACGGGTAAGGGCAAGTCCCATTTTGCCGCTGCTGGCGTTGGAAATGAAACGAACCGGGTCGATGTATTCTCGTGTACCACCTGCTGTGATTAGGATTCGCATATTTCAAAAAAATACAGAGTTCAGAAACCAGAATTCTGTCTTCTATCTTCTGCGTTTAATTTTTGAAGCGATTTTTTCAATGGCTTTGAAAATATCCTGAGGTTCAGCCATTCTGCCGATAGCTTCGGTGCCGCAGGCAAGACGTCCCTTGACAGGGCCTATCAGCTCAAAGCCCATCTGCGAAACTATCTCGACGTTATGCTGAACCACCGGATTGTCCCACATATTATTGTTCATCGCGGGAGCTAAAAGTGCACATCCCGATTTAATCAATGGCCAACATGCACAAAGTGTTGTGCTTAGCAAATCATCGCAGATGCCGTTGGCGATTTTACCTATTATATTCGCAGTTGCAGGTGCCACAACGACAATATCAGCCCATTCGGCAAGATTTATATGGCCTGGTTTTTCGTGGTGAAAAACATGATTAGCCCACAGATTGGTATAAACCGATGAGCAGGTGACAGCTTCAAAACTCTTTGGCCCAACGAGCTGGCAGGCAGCCTCGGTCATTACTGTTGTTACTTTGACACTTGCAGAGGTCAGTTTGCTGGCCAAATCGACCACCTTATATGCGGCAATTCCGCCGCTAACACCTAACAGGATATTTAGATTTTCAAGCATCCTCTATTTTCGATTTGTGAATTTGCCTCCGGTGGACTAAATATTAGTCCCAAATTTATTTGTGGTTTTCCTCCGCTAATCGTTGCTTTTAATCTTTCCAGCTTGCTCTGAGTCTCCTTCTTGGGAGTTGTCATCAAGTGGTACTCCATCGATAGCGATCTTGTCTTGCAGGATTTCCTGAACTACAATCTCCAGCATTGTTTTGCCGGTGGCGTCTTCAATGAGGGGCCGGGAACCCTGTAGTAATTCGTCCATTCGTTTTTGAATCAGTGCTGCTAATTTGAATCTGCCACCAACTTTATTGACTATTTTATCACTCTTTAGCTCGTCTAACATTATTTCTCCTGACTTTTGTTTACTGGTTCTCATTTAGCGACCTTTGGTTAAGTAGAACTCCCTTTATCATTTGTGTTACTTCTTCTATGGCTTGTTGTAAATCCTCGTTTATAACCATGTGCTGGTAATATTGCCAAGCAGCTGCGATTTCACTGCCTGCTTCGCCCAATCTTTCTTCTGCTTTTTTCGAGTCTTCCCTCCCCCTTCGGTCCATACGTTCTGCCAAGACCTTTCCGCTTGGCGGCAAAATAAAAATCATTATCGCGTCCGGGTAAATCGCCTTTGCTTTTTTGGCACCTTGAACATCGATTTCCAGAATGACTATTTTACCGGTTTGCAGCGCCTCCTCGACCTTATCCTTCGGCGTCCCGTATAGATGGCCGAAGACCTCGGCATATTCCAGAAGTTGTCCCTTATTAACACGATCCTGGAAATCTTGTTCCGATATAAACCAATAATCACGTCCGTGAACTTCGTTTTTGCTTCTGGGACGAGTTGTAACTGAGATGCTGAGGTAAACATTATTCAGTCGGTTAGCTACTTCCTTACAGATAGTGCTTTTACCGACGCCCGATGGGCCGCTGACTATCACCATTTTGCCTTTTTTGTTTGTATCTTGCATATCGTTTTCTATTCTAAATTCTGAACCTGTTCTTTAATGCGGTCTATCTCGCATTTAATGTCAACCACGTGACGGATAATCTCTGAATCGAAAGCCTTGCTGGCGATAGTATTCGCTTCTCTGAGCATTTCCTGACTGATAAATTCTAATCTTCGTCCAGCCTGGTCGTTTGCCTGGTAACTCTCGGCAAACCTCGCCAAATGGGAATCCAACCGGGCAATCTCTTCAGATATATCAGACCGGTCTGCGAGGACCGCAACCTCTCTGGCCAATGTTTCTTCATCCAATTTCAGTTTTGCCTTGGCTAGCAGCTCGTCAACTCTCTTTTTTAGCCTCTTCGTATATTCCTGTATAACAGCGGTGCTTCGGCTGCGGATTTGTTCAAGGCCCTGCCTTATTGCTTTACAGTGGCTTTTCAAATCGGCTTCCAAAGCTCTGCCTTCGGCGGCTCGCATTTGTTTGAGCTTGTCTATTGCCTCTTGCGTGATGTCTAAGGTAGCATTTTTAATTGTCTCGGATGCTTCTTCATCCGGCAGCACAGGGCGAATAATACCGGGCAAATTTAATAAGCCACCAATATCGATTGTCCCACTAATATTACTTAACGACTTGATGCGGTTCAATCTCTCTATAATGACCTGTAAGGCCGTCTCGTCTATATCAAACAATGCACTTGTTGGTGCTATTTGTTTTAGCTTGAGCACACAGTTTATTGTCCCACGGGATAAATTGTTTCGTAGAAGTTTATCAATATCTTCCTCCAGGAACGCCACTGCCTCCGGGAGTTTTATATTGGTCTTCAGGTAGCGGTTATTGACCGTCTTAATCTCGACAACGTAGCTTACACCGTTAACCTCACCCTCAGCTTCACCGTAGCCGGTCATACTGTTTATCATAGCCTAAACTTTCACTTCGTGTCGCGTTTTTCTTTTTGTGCGAAGTATCACAGGCCGCGCACTATGAGATTAACCGCCAGTGGTATTTGTATTGGCAGCTTCGTTGGCATCGGTACTTGTACCGACGTCGATACTGTTATTTGTATTGGTGGTTTTTTTGACATTGGTTATTTCATTAGCATCGGTTGTTCGTACCTCATTGGCGTCGGTTGATGCGAGTGGTGGCGATTCTGTTGGTAACTTTTGTTTACTTATCTGCTCTGTGCCGAATTCGCTAACAGTGGGTTTATAGAATTTAGCCATTAGAACCGCGATCCCTAGGAAAACGCCCACAAGAGCTATTGTAACCCATGTCAGAAAGTCGCCGGTTTTGGAGCCTAAAATGCCGCTGGCCATAGCTCCTCCCAATGCGGCATTCAAGCCACCGCCTCTGCCTTTTTGAATTAAAATAACAAGAATCAGAATTATTGAGCAGAGCACGAAAAGGACAGCAACGACCTTCATAATCAAACTTACTGCCAATAACGGTGATATAATCATATTAGCGTCCCTTTCAATCAGACTGCTGCGCGGATTATAGAGAGGAAATCATCCGCATTCAAACTTGCCCCGCCTACCAATAATCCATCTACATCATCCTGACTCATCAGGTCCTCTGCGTTGTCGGGTTTTGCAGAACCACCGTATAGGATGCGGATTTCGTCGGTCAACTGGTCGTCATACATCTGGGCAAGCAGCATTCGTATAAAGTCGTGCACTTCCTGAGCCTGCTGCGGCGTTGCGGTCCTGCCTGTTCCGATGGCCCAGACGGGCTCATAGGCTATAGCCACAGCGGAGGCTTTTTCATAGCTTAATCCAGCCAGACCTTTTTTAAGCTGCTGGCTCACCACTTGTTCTGTTTGCCCGGCGTCCCGTTCGCTAAGCAGCTCGCCTACACATAATATCGGCAAAAGTCCGCCTGCAATAGCAGCAGTAACTTTCTTATTTATCAAATCGTCCGTCTCGCCTATTACATGTCGGCGTTCTGAGTGGCCGCATAGGACATACGTGCACCCGATATCTTTGAGCATAAATGGGCTTATTTCACCGGTAAAAGCGCCGTTAGATTCAAAATAAACATCCTGTGCACCGACCGCAATGTGCGATG
>CAZVUF010000142.1:0-7183 GCA_964629355.1 uncultured Pirellulales bacterium
AGAAGCTTATCTTGAAGCATCACGGGACGGGGGTTCGAATCCCCCCGCCTCCATTCGACTCGCCCTTCGTTTCACTCAGGGCTCGCTCATGGCAGGCCATCAGCGAGTCGAATGTCCCGAGCTTGTCGAGGGGCAATATTAGTTTGAGGCCTTACTTGTGACAAGCCACTATACTAATATGGGATAGAAGCATCGAGTGTCCTGAGCGAAGTCCCTAAGGGACGGAGTCGAAGGGCATTATTTTAAACACTTCGTTTGTTTCTGACAGGTTGTTTGTAGTAAGTTTAACAAAGTGTTGAGGGGTGATAATACAAATGTGGTATGTCTATATCCTTCAATGTTCGGATAAAAGTTATTATGTTGGACATACTAACAACCTTAATGAACGCATCGATAAACATAACGCTGGTAGAGCAGTACGATGGACAGCCTGTAGATTACCCATACATATCGACCAAGAATTATCAGAGTACACAGTTACAGCAACCGATTGTGCCTTCCATATTCAAATCTTTGAATGTTTGGTATTCCTCCATACATAAGCTGACTTGCAATTCAGGCTTGAACCTTCTAATCGTATCAGTGAGATGCTTATAAATTTCTATCCGTAGTATGAGGGGAAAACGAAAACGGCCATCATTTGATTTTGTTTTTTCAAGTTGGTCTGAGATCGGATTTATTTTGCCTAACTTCCGTTCGGTAAGCCTCAGCGCGCCGGAGTAACTACAGATTTGGCCAAGGGTAATACGCTCCAGTGGCACCGTCGTTAAAAAAGTCTTTAGAAAATTGGTGTATATATTTTGCCAACCAGTAATTGGTATAATCGGCATAATAACTGCACGTAAAGGATAACCTGCATCCGCACATTTTTGCATGGCTGCGATTCTTTCTTCATATGAAGGGACATTCTTTTCGAAATCGCGACAGATTTCAGGCGGATTTAAGCTCCACGATAGAATTGTACGCCCTTGATGATTAAGGTCGAGCAGATTTTCAACATTCGCGCTTTTAGTCAGTAAGATTAACCTGGCCAGTTTATGCCGCGCGAAGAAGGGAATCATGATTCGGCAGTAGCCGGTAAGAGGGTCTAAAGCTAAACCATCCTGGAGCTTGCCTAAATAGAAGGCTGTGGATTCGGTTAGTTGTGAAGCAACCTTATCAATCTGATTCAGGATTCCCTGCAGATTCAAAAAAATTTTTACTGTTGGGGAATACTTTACGCCGGGTGTGCCAGCCAGATAACAGTATTGACAATCGTATGGGCAGAAACCATATGGCGAAAAATGCCAATAGTTTGGGCAGGTGTTATCATCTTCTTCACTGTGGCGCAAAGAACTTTTATGTATGCCAAAAACTAGTGTTCTTTTGCCTTGATAATGCAATTTTAAAGGATCTATATTATCAAGCTCAATGCGATTATGGGGTAGGTCGAGTTTTTCAACAAGCTGGGCTTTTGGATATATACCGCAAATCGCTTCTACCAGATTACGTTGTTGCAGGGTTTGGTAACTATCCTTGGTTATTATAATTGTGTCAGGGTTGTAATACGGAGCCGGTCTTGGTTGGTAATTTGGAAACAAGCTTTCTAATAAAGGTAGGTTAGTCATATGTGGGGCTGAAATGGTTTTTTGATTGTTGCCATCACTATATATAATTTAACCAAAGCCCCCAATTTTGCTGCATATTATAATTTATCAAACCACAATTGTCGAACACAAACAGTAAGAATTTCGTAGGAAATTAAACAATAGTAAGACAAACTTAGCAGTTTGGGCTGGGGTCAGATCATTTGCTCAGTGAGAGTTTCGACCTTTGAAGTTAGTTCTTTCACGGATTCATCTGTAGCTCCAGGACTATAGCGACCACGTGCGATTAAAGCAGTGCCTTGAATCAGGAGCAGGCTTAAAAAATAAAACTACAATCTTTCTATGCATGTAGGCAATATAACAATCATAATTAATGTTGTCTACTATGTACACGCTTACACAGGTCTTATAAACAAACGGAACTCAAATAATTTAGGATTGGTATTGACTAAAAGAAATATTTAAAGTTAGGATTTTCTGTTCGGCTGCGGCGAACTCCGCTTGGGCAGGCCATCATTTTGAAATTATATTATGTTTGTAATTTCTAAAGTGTTGAAATCGCTGATCGATATTGTGTTGGAATGATCGCCGAGCATTCCTAACATGACTGTGGAAGTCTTAGACTTGCATTTCAAAGCTGATGGCGTAAGAAAAAAACTAAAAAGGTTGTATCCATTGTTACAGGATTAACAGATTATTCAAATATTAACACGAAATAATAAATATCATCTCCTGTGTCAATAATGCCGCCGCCATCGTCGCCGCCTCCGCTACCACCGGTACCTGAAGAGGATTGGGATGCTTGTGATTTTCCGGTTGTATGATTGTTGTTGTCGTCATCATTAAGCTCATCTATTGATTTGTAGATAACAGCAGATGAACCTGCCAATTCTAATATAGAGCCTACTACACCTTTTTCCTTAAAGGCAACTTTATAATCATACATATTGGCAATGCCTTGCATTTCTATCACGTTGCTTGCAAATTCCCAGGGAACGACTAATAGCCAGTCTAACATTTTATCCGTATCTTCATCCACACCTGCCGTTAGATAGATAAGCTCCCTTGGCAGATTAGTAACAGCTTGGCCGCCATGTTTTAAGCACTCGACTACGTCCCCAAGGCACATTGCTGCTGAGCCGCTAACATTATCAAAATATCCCCAGGTTAAGGTGTTGCCTATCTTTTCGGTAGTTTTCCAGCTACTTCCTACTGTTCTGCCTGTAAAGATAAAAGGTCTTACTATAGGGTTATTATCTTTATAAACATCTTTCTGGATATCATCCAATAAATCAAAAGCAGCGAGGTCTATGATAGAATATACTCCATCTGTAAAATTAGCTAAAGCCAGGCTTGCTTGTTCTGCCACTGTTCCAGCCTGCCATAAGGGGTCATTACCATCATTTGCTCTAAATGGTATTCCTCTATCTGAACCATACCCTAAGGTAAAGACATTCATTCCATCTTCCAAAAATAAGCCTGCATGAATGAAAAATTTTTGGAGATTCTCTTCAGGATATCTGGATCCTTCTTTAACAGAATAAGCTCTGTATTTGTCTAAATCATTTTTTAAAGACCAAGCCTCTTCGGCAGCTTCAGCTCCTTCGGCAGCTTCGGTAGCAAATAATGATTTCTCGCCTTTCATGCCTGCCGTAGCTCTTTTAAATTCTTCAGATGCATCTTTTTGAAAGTTGTTTCCTCTTAAAAACAAATTTCTTTGTTCTGGTGTAAGTTTTGAAGCCAAATCCAGCATATAGTCTTCTGTGTTGTAAGGGTTCTTTATAGTAGAAGAATTGTTTGATCTACTAACGTTGTTTTGTCTATATGCAACTGGAGGTGTTTGTCTTTTATAGCCAGTATTTTGGGCTAATGATATATTTGCCAGACCTATAAGAATTACAGTGATAATAAACTTGATATATAATCTTTCGGCCTTCGGTTGGGAAATGCGTTTCAAAGGACAAAGCACCGGCATCGAGGCTCTCAACACTCTTATCCGTTGTGTTAGGTACCCTACTGTTCGGCATATAAGCGTCCAAATTGCTTTAATACTTTCTGCGTGCAAAAAAGGAAAAATAAGGTAATTCCGCATAGCAATATTATAACCTATTTTGACATATAAAGTCAATCATAAATACCCCATATTTAACTTTTAAGTAAGCCGTCTTTCCATGGCAAGGAACCAATAGCTCCGGGAATGTGTGATTCTATATATATGTGCCACTCAGGGGTTAAAATGTAACAAAATTGATTAACGGTTATATCAATACTGATAATACGGTTTATGAGCTGTTTTTTGGGACCTTTAACAAGCTCGTTTTTTCGAGTAAAATGTCCGATAATCCTAAATGAAATCTGGTTTCTAAAAAGGAAAGGTAATTTATGGACAAGCTGATTTAAGTATGGTAAAATAAAAATATTGAGGAAGTAGTTGACCAGCCGCTAAGTGAGGAGAATCAAAATGAATTATAACAGAATGTACAAAGTATTGGTCCTCTTATTTATTGCACTAACTATCTTCGTCTTGGGTGCAACTAATGTAGGAGGAAATAAAACCTATGAGATGTCTGTAGTTAACTATAATGGTGTTCCCTACGTGATTGTAATGGATACAAGAACGAGTCAAGTTCGGGTGCATGAGATTTCTTTTAAGGAAACCATTCAAGTATTCAGCGGCGAGGAGCGGATACTTAATGATTGGCGCTAAAAGTGGACTGAAGCCCACCCACCAAGTCAGTTGTTTCGCAGTTTCCGCAGAATATCCCAGTACGCTCCGCGTGCGCCGTTCTGAATCGCCCGGGTTAATAGCAAATTCTCATTATAGTTATAATCAGAGGCATCGCTTTCTTCCGGCGTTTCCTCCATGATTTCGTTGGCTGGTTCGAAGAACCTTTTGTCCCCGCCAATAAGGTCCTTCACTAATTCAGCCGGCTTATTGCCCAAAGCCTCGGAAATATAAAATGTTGGTTTGAGCAGGTCTATAGTCCCACTATACTTTCGGCGGATGCTTGATTCATTTCCCTCCTGGAGTTCCTTAGCAACTATTTTTTCCATAGCAGTACGAGGGTAAATTCTTACACCGAGCGCTGCACCTGCACAATCGGGATTAATTTCTTTTATGAAGTCAATTGTCTCTCGTAGAGTTTCAGGTGTTTCGCCGGGGCCACCTAATAAAAGGTCTATCATAACAGCGATGTTATTTGACCTGCAAAGCTTGACCGCCGAGGTAAGGTCATCTCTGCTGTGCTGCTGACGGTAAGTTCGAAGCATCGACTCGCTACCTGAATCTCCCGTAAAATCTATTCCGATACAACCAGCTTGGGCCATTGCTTTTGCCAGGTTCGCATCAAATGGTGTCGGCGACAAATACGCGTACCAGTGTATTTTGTCACCAAGTGAGCGTCTGTTGAATTCTTCGCAGATTGCCAAGGCATGACTTCGGGGCACATTAAACTCAGAATCGCAAAGATGCAGCACGTCTATTCCCTGGGCTATTAAAGACTGAACCTCATCAGCGACTTCGGGAGGATTTCGCAGTCTGGGCTTGTTACCCTTAGCTAATGGGTCTGCACAGTATATGCAGTTGCGGTTGCAGCCGCGTTTGGTTTCCAGACCGCATTGTCCACCGCGTTTAAAATAGGTGATGTTATCAATAAAATTGCGGGTTGTGCTTAGCGAAATTGAATCCGGCCAAGCCGCTGGATTGCTATAAATTTTGTTATTTTCACGCCATATAAGGCCTGGAACATCCGTGAATTTTCGAGTCCCGCGTAGTTGGCAGATAAGCTCGGTTATCGCTGTCTCTCCGTCTCCACATACGCCGAAGTCTGCCTCGGTGTGCTCAAAAATTGACCTCGCAAATATTGAAAATCCAACTCCACCGACCACGATTGGGGCATCAGTCATACCTCGAATAATCTGTATGGTGTTTTTTAGTTCGGGAACAAACCAGTCCGCACTGGGCCAAAAACAATCTTCGGCGTTTCGAAAGGAGAGCCCGACTAATTCGGACTCTCGAACGGAAAAGTAGTCTTGCATTGCCTTAGCTGGCTCGTCAGCCAAACCAAGGTCGAGAACTTCTACATCTATGCCGGCTTGTTGGACTGAGGTGGCGATATAGTCCAGGCCGATCGGCCCGATTAAGGGAGTCATTCTGTTTGTGTTGATTAGCGTCAGCATTCCTATTGTTTTGAGTTTAAGCTGTTGAAATATTTCCGCCGTTTCAGGTAAAAAGAGAACGGCTGGTTTCATAGACCAGCCGTTCCTCAGATTTGGCGCAAGATTGTGAATCGTTTCAGAATTTGTACTTCATACTCAAGCTAACCCAGGTTTCGTCCTTGTCGGGATTTACCGACTTATCCATTGTTATCTGGTGATAAACTCCAGGAGTAAAAACAAGATTTTCAGCTATGTCGAAATTTGTCGAGATACCTAAGACCGCGTTCGACCAGTCATGATCGACATTCGCACCATTTGGACCAACGCCATCGTTATAAATTAATTCTGAGTGTAAGTTCAAGGTTCTTTCCATGTTGGTTAAAGGACAGATTATCGGCAGAGCATAGTCAAGCATGAAAATATGTGCCCAGCCCGAAGCTGTTCCCCCGCTTGGAGATCTTGCCCCAACTACAGTACCGCTATTGGACGGCCAGAGCTTGACTAAGACGTACGAGGGGACTAAACCCTTCACAGGAAGAATATTTGGCCAGGACAAAACTGCATTAATTTCCTGAAGGTCTGTGCTATTTCTCGTATGGCTGCTCGAATCCGGATAGTTGTAGTAAACATAATCTAATCTGTAATTTGTTGTGTATGGTTCATCTTGAAACAGACTGCCAACATAATACATTGTGTAATCCCAGCGTTCGCCGTTTTCATATCCGCCTGAATTTGCTCTGTGTGCTACGGCGCTGAATCCAAAACCGGTGCCGAACAAATCCAAATCAACAGATGGATGGATTGCACTTTTGTCTCCATAAATATCGAAACCGCGCCAGATATATTTACTTGAGTATGTCACATCAATCGAGCCATGCAGCTCGCCCGTCGGAACTTCCTGCTGAGCGGCATAGCCCAAACTCGCCGCTGCCAAAAAAATTGCGGCGCCTAACAGAATTCCTTTCTTCATAATTATCTCCTTTCAAAAACACAACTTTGTTGTACGACACTTCTTTCTATATTTATGTTGAGGGTATAGACGGAAACAACAGTCTTACCACTTGCCTGTTTTTCTGATTTCAGCCTTAGGCAGACTTTCAAGGTCTTTGAGATATTTTTTCATCTCTTCTTCCGGCAGCTCATAATCGGTGAGCTTGCCGGATAGATATGCGTCGTAGCCGGAAAGGTCCATTAGACCATGTCCGCTATAATTGAATAGTATCACCTTTTCTTTGCCTTCATCTTTTGCTATCTTGGCTTCTTCAATAACGGCTGCAAGAGCTTGGCTTGTTTCCGGAGCCGGGATGAATCCTTCCGTTCTGGACCACGTTATCGCGGCCTCATAAGACCGTAACTGATGGTACGCACGCGGCTCTAGCAGACCTTCCACGATCGCCTGACAAACCAGCGGTGCCATGCCGTGGTAGCGCAGGCCGCCG
>CAZVUF010000143.1:0-7124 GCA_964629355.1 uncultured Pirellulales bacterium
TCTGATAGTACTCCAGGTGCCTGCTGTTGTCAACTTCGACAAGACCTCTATCAACAGTTGAATATCCCATCGATTCATAAAACTTTCTTGCATTTGCCAGCGCCCGTAACTGGAGAATCTTTACACCATTAGCTGCAGCCCGGCTCTCAAGCTCGTTCATAATCATTCTGCCCAGTCCTCGTTTATGATGGCCAGGGTCAACGAATACTCTTAAGACAACATCGCCTATAACACTGCCCGTGCCCACGATTTTCCCCTGCGTTTCCACAACAACAATATACCCATCCCGGGCAGCCTTGAGGATATTTCCATCCCAGTTGTACATGTCGAAATAATTCATGACCTCTTTGAGGTAGAAACCGTTGTAGCAAACATCTATCGTCCTGTTTATCAGCTCTTTGACGCCTTCCAAATCCGCCAATCTAAATTCCCTGACTGATATTTGCCCTTTCGCTGTCATCTTTTTTGCCCTTCTTTTTTAAGCCCAATTAAAAAGGCCTTTCAAAGCGCTCGGCTCTGAAAGGCCTTCGATATTTTACATATTTTTCTGCTCAGAGCATCTTACGCTTCTCCCTGATAACTGCGTTAAACCAGAACCTAAATGCGCAGAATTTGCCTTTTGACGCGAATCGGCCTGATGCGCTGAACAAATTATCCTGCAACAAATGCTGCATAAACTTCATTCCTGTAAAATTTACATTTCCGATTATTATAGCGAATTTGCAACTATGGTCAATAAAAATTTGGTGATTGTTAACAATACAAGCCTTGATGCAGCATCCTTTTTATGCTATGATTATTTAGAGGACGCGGAACATAAAATTCATCTTTTTCTAGTCAATATCGGAAAAGCTGAGCTGTGAAAAAACTTTAAACCGTGATGGCATCGGTAAAAGCTGTCATTTGAAAGGATTAGATATGAAAAGATCTACTAGTTTAATTCTGGCTTTGACACTCTGTGTTTTATTAGCGAGATACGCAAAGGCAGAAGTTAGCGATGACCCGAATAATAACGATGAAAAAGCCTTGACAATCGAGCTTAATAAGCTGGATGTAAATGATACAGCCCTTGAATTGAGCTATAATATTAAAAACAATACTGACCATGATGTTTGGATATGTGACAACATTAACAACTTTACTCAGGGTGGCTTTGAGGTGTTTTTGGCCGAGGATGCTCAGACACTTGTAATGAGGAGGAGGCTTGATGTTCCATCGTCCAAGATATGGCGTAGACCAACAGGAGGTACTTACATTCGTTTACGCCCAGGTGAAGTTCGGGCTGAATCTCTTTCTCTTAATTTACCAGTAACATCAAGTTTTGTGTTTTCAAGCCAGAGTGAGACACAGGTTACTCAAAATGCAAGAAGCTTGGCTATCGAGATTGGCTTTTATGATGAAGACCTGCCTGGGCTGGTTTATAGCATCCTTAAAGAAGCAGAGAAGTTCCCTGGCTTCGATGTCGATAGCAGTTTCGACATAAAAAAAATATATTTCAGAGGAGTGATGATTAGAGGTAGTATTGGTTCATTGTCTTATTTTGAGGAATTTATTAAGAATCCGTATGGTGCGGACGGGGTCTATATTGGTTATACGGGCCAGGATTTCACGGGTGAGAAGGTTTTACGTATTGTAGTAGATGGTGTGTCCATTCCTTACGAAGGGTACGTACAATTGGCAAGTAACGCAGATAGTAGCGATGACCCGAATAATAACGAAGAAAAAATCGTGACGGCTGAAATTATCAAGTTTGATGTAAATGATACAGCCCTTGAATTGAGCTATAATATTAAAAACAATACTGACCATGATGTTTGGATTTGCGATAGCGTTAACACAAATAGCTCATTTAACTTTGAGGTGTATTTGGCCGAAGATGCCCAGACCCTTGTAATAAGGAGGCGTCTCGATGTGCCAACTCGCGCTGTGTTTAGGAGAGGACCGCCCTATGGTAGGTACATTTGTTTACGACCGGGTGATGATCGGCCTGAATCTTTGTCGTTAAACTTGCCTGTACAACAAACAGTTATTTATTCGAGCCGTGGACGGACACAGGTCACTCAAAACGCCAGGAGCCTGGCTATCGAGATTGGTTTTTATGATGAAAACCTGCCTTGGCTAGTCTATAGCATCCTTCGAGTAGCAGAGAATTTCAATAGCATAGGCTTCGAAGCTGATTTCTCCATCGCTAAAGACTACTATCGAGGATTGCTGGTTAGAAGCAGTATTGGTGGATTATCTTATTATGAGAAAGTTGTTAATGATCCGTATGGTGAGGGTGAAGTCTTGATCGATTATTCGTATCAGGCCCTCACGGGTGAGAAGGTCTTACGTATTATAGTCGATGGCGTATCCATTCCTTATGAAGGATACGTACAATCAGCCGATTAAGTAGGGACAAAGACCGTAGAGACGGCCATGAGCGGCTGTCCCTTATAAATTTTACACTCTTTCAGGCACAACAAACGGTTCGCGGTAGGAACACTTTAAGTATTTGTTGGCCTTTTTGGCGTTTGCTCCGACAAAGCGCTCCCGCCTGCGGCTGTATTTCAGTTCCGGCCCAAGAATAAACGTCTGTTTGGCCAAATCGACGCCATTGCCGTCAAGCTGCTCCAGTATATCATTGAGTGTATTAAGGGCATCCTCATGGACCTTGACGTTCTCGCGAACTTGGTCAACCGGGGCCTCCGCACCAGCCCGGAAGCTAATATTGGCCTGGTGACACATAGCGGTGCTGAGATGGCCAACCTCGATTTCCGCATTGAGGTCCTCACGGTGACCGCTTCGCAGGGCATTTATGAAATTCTGAGCGTGGGCGGAGCCGCCATCGCCCTTGTATTGATAGATGCGTTTGCCGTCTTTGTCGTATGCACCACCGCCGCCGCGAGAAATGCGGACAGTTGCGTTCTCACATTGGACATAATTGCCGTCACGACGGTCGAGATAGATCGCCCCGGTCTTGCCGCCACGACGCTTGGGGTCGGGCAGATTGCGAATATCAACGACGACTTTCACACCATTATGGTCGAAAAGTGCAAAGACCATATTGGGCGTCTGGCCATTATCGTCCCAGACGAAACGGTTACCTGCCGCGATAACTTTGGTGGGGACGTCGTTCCAGCCCAGAAGGTGACGCAGGTCATCAATATAGTGAACTCCCCAGTTCGCCATCTCGCCGTCGCCCCAGTTCCACTGCCAGTGCCAGTCGTAGTGGAAATTCTTGCGCATGACCGGCGTCATCGGCGCGGGGCCTGCCCAGAGATTGTAATCGATATAGCTCGGAACGGGCTGCGGCTCGGTGACTTTACCAATCGGCTCTCGTGAGTTCAGCCTGGAGCAGTGTACCCAAAGGACTTTTCCGTATTTGCCCGCCTGAATGTCACGAGCGGCCTCCTGCACGGCTGGGCAAGACCGCTGCTGGGTGCCGGCCTGAACTATACGATTATACTTGCGGGCCGCCTCGACCATCTTGCGGCCTTCCCAAATCGAGTGGCTGACCGGCTTTTCCACGTAAACGTGCTTGCCGGCCTGGCAGGCCCAGACCGTCATGAGGCTGTGCCAATGATTAGGCGTGGCGATTGCAACAGCGTCGATATCTTTGCGATCAAGAATTTTGCGAGCATCAACATATCCTTGGATCGCGGAAGCATCTTGTATATCATATTTGCTTTTAAAATTTTCAAGGTGCTGGTCAACACGCTGTTGATCCGGGTCGCACAAGGCGACGACATTCACGCCTTGGAGTTTCTGGAAATCACCGATGAGACCACCGCCTCGTCCGCCTATGCCGATGACGGCGATGCGAATTTCGCCATTGGCGCTATTCGCATGGGCAAACCGAGTACCATAAAACGAGTAAGTTAAATATGAGCCCGCTGCGGCGGAGAGGCTGCGTCCGAGGAATTGGCGGCGTGTAATCTTAGCCATCTTCTGTTCCTTTCGTTAAATGCAAGGCAACATTACCGTGTTCGTGCTAAATAGATTGTGCCGGATATTACCATCTACAGACAAAATCCAAATTAACAGGGACTATCTTACGAAATACACCAGCAAAATTCAACTTCCTTCTTGACACTATGACCTATTTTAAGTTGTTTTTTGCCCCGAATGATGCCTTCGGAGCAACCTGGGTGAGAATAAGCAGTGTCCATTCCACGATAGATTTTAAATACTATCATTCATTACATGGAGGTTATTTTTTGCACTGCCTTGCAATGCCGAAAGCAAATATTAGGAAAAAATGGAAAAAAGTGTTTTTCTGCGCCCATTTTAAGTACAAAAATAAGTCTATAAAAGGGAATTCTGAACCAGGAAACTCATGTGCGGCACACTGGATAAAGAACGATTGGCAAGAGTGTCAGCAGAACGACAGCCTGCTCGAAAACCGGATATAGCATTAGTCGAGGCTGCTATCAGTGGCGATCCGGACAGTTTTACAGAGCTATGTCGACGCCACTATCCGGCGATGGTCGCAATCGCGCATTCGGTGCTCGGCGACAGGCACTTAGCTGAAGACGCGGCACAGCAGGCCTTTGCAAAGGCTGCCGTAAAATTGCCGCAATTGAAGAAGAAGAGCCAGTTTGCCGGATGGCTTGCAACTATCTGTAGAAATGTCGCAAAAAATATGGCTCGGAGCTCAAAGCTGCTCCACAGCACCGACGACGTTTCCATGATAGCAGCCGAAACACACAAAAACAGCAAGAGCGAGGTTGTAAAAGAAGCGTTGAGCAAGCTTTCGGCATCGGCCAGGGAGCTGATTTTCCTGCGATATTACGACGGCATGTCGTATGAACAGATGTCCGCGGCCCTCGGCATCTCGGAACAGGCGATAAACGGAAGACTGCGACGAGCGAAGAGAAAATTGGCCGACTACTTACGGCGTAAAGGTTTTGGCAAGGTGTAATTATGAATAAACAAGACGACAAATGGCTGGATGAACTTATCAGCCGCACTATAAACACAACAAAACCAGAATTCGATTCCGAAAAGTGGAAGCAGAAATACCCCGATGAATTCAAAACACTTCAGTCACGTGCGGCTCAACAAACGGCACATTCAGTTCGATGGATAAGTCTTCTGAAAAATCCAATCGCTAAATTTGCCGCTGCCGCGGCGATTATTCTGACAATCGCCTTTTTGGCGATTCGCCCTGCTCCGGATAAAAAAGTCGAAATTGTAGAAGTGACCAACACATTAAAATCCCCGGCCGAGATGTTGACAGCTACGTCGCTTATGACAACTTATCGACACGACGGAATGGAAGCAATGGAAATACAGATGGATGAGGCAATTGAAAAGCTGGAGCCGTTTACGGCCACAATAACAGTTCAGGAACTGCTCGCGGAAATCAATGGCACATAAACTGGAAAGGACAAAATCATGAAAACAATAAACACTAAAGAATCAATAACAGTCGTTTGTATCACTATAATACTTATTATGTCCGCTCCTTCCGTTTTTGCCCAGCCACCGGACAATGCGGCTGTTCTTTATCTCCGCGCTTTCATCGTTTATGAGAAACCTGATAGTGATTTCAATAAGATCTTGGACGACTTGCGTGATGGGAAGATTAAACCTAACGACCAGATACGACAGTATTTTGAAAAAAATCGGCCTGTCATAGAATTCGTGACAACAGCGTCGAAAATCCCGGACTGCGACTGGGGACGGGATCATTCAAAAGGTTTCGATTTAATGATGCCGGAGTTGGCAACAGTAAGACAACTGGCTTTTATGCTAGTAGCCGACTCAAAAATATACTTAAATGATGCAGACTACAAAACTTCATTGGAAAGATGTCTGACTATTCACAGGATGGCCCGGCACGTCGGCGATGATCTGATCATATCCAATTTGGTTGGTACCGCGATGAACAGCCTGGCAAATAAACATATTAAAATAATTCTTTCTGAAATGCCCGCTGATATTGAGACACTGGAATGGCTTAAAAATCAAATGCTTGATATATCCTCAAATACACCATCGCTAATGTCGGCCATAATTAACGAATCGAAAATTTCTGTAAAGGAAATGCGGAAAGAAAAGATAGACCAAATTCTTGAAAATCCGGAAGCGGAAGAAGTCTTGAAATCACTCTCTAAAGAACAGATAGAGGAAATTCGAAACGGCACTGAAACCTTTTATGAAGAAAGCAGAAAATATTACCTGGACTTTATCGCCTCGTTTCAGGCCGCTTTTGCCCTACCTTATGAAAATGCTCAAAGAGAACTTAACAAACTAAATGAGAAAATCAAGAAAGAATCCCTAACAAATTCCAAAGCGATATTGACCGCAACAATGTCACCACCTATCGCAAAACTCTGTACGCTTGAAATAAGGAAAAATACAGATTTAAATGCGACCAATGCGGCCATTGATATCTACATAGCTAAAGCCAAAACCGGGCAGTTGCCCGATGAGCTGCCTCAAGGATTGCCGAAGGATATGTTCAGCGGCGAAGATTTTGAGTACGAAAAAACCAATGATGGTTTTATCCTTCGCTGTCGGGGCAAGGATTTATCCAAAGATGAAATCTATCAGTATGAATTCAAATTAAAGAAGTGATTTTCATATATAACCAGGGAAAAAAGCCGGGTACGAAAACTCGGCTTTTTTTCTGCGCTTTTCGTGCAAAATTACACAAAAAATAGACTAAAATAGACCTTCGATTCGTTATACAAGTAAGAAACGGCCGTTTCCTTAAGTTGGAAAAGCATATTTGATGATCGAGGACAAGATACTTGTATGGAGGTTTAATCGCGGCAGCAAAGATGCTTTTCGACGTATCTACGAAAAGTATAAAGATGCCCTTTTGGGATTGGCTGTCACCATGTTAAGAGATAGAAGTCTTGCTGAGGACATTGTTCACGACGTATTTGTGTCATTTGCCGGAACAGCGGGGACTTTCCATCTCAGCGGGACCTTAAAAGGCTATTTATTGACCTGTGTCGGCAACCGTGTTCGTGACTATAACCGTTTAAAGACAGAAAGTGATATAGGACTGAATTTTGTGGATACGATTAGTTCGAACTCTAATGGACCGATGGAAGATGCTATCAGCCGTGAGGAGTCCGGCCAATTACAAGAATTACTTGCCCGTCTTCCTTACGAGCAGAGCGAGGTCA
>CAZVUF010000144.1:0-6983 GCA_964629355.1 uncultured Pirellulales bacterium
ACAAGGGTTTGTGGCGAGCCGCAATTGTTTGCAATCGCAGGAGAATTCACTTAGGCTATTTTCGTGACAAACGTGCCGCCGCTCGCGCTTATGACACTGCTGCTCGTATCCACTTCGGCGAATATGCAGTTTTGAACTTTCCCTCGCGATTAGCCCTGCCACCCACGCCCTGAACATGCCGAAGAGGCAAAAAGGCAAATTTTCCATTAGTATAACTTTATAATCCGCTTTTAGTGCCTTTATTCAACAAAGAACTCTTGAACATTGCCTCTTGCATAAAGGGTTGTCCGCGTTAAAATAACATTGGTTTACTTCACAAATCAGTTAAGTTGAAAGGTGCACAAAATGACTGAGGAAATTATTGGAAAGGTTTCAGATTTCTTTGCACACCCCGTTGTTGCAGGTATTGAGCTAACTGCTCCTTTAAGAGTCGGCGATAAAATCCGGATCAAAGGCCACACTACCGATCTCGAGCTGGTGGTTGACTCAATACAGATAAAAAATACAAATGTTACGGAGGCGAAAGCTGGCGATTCGATTGGCGTAAAAGTTTCCGATCGCGTCCGTGCAGGTGATACCGTCTACAAGATTACCGAATAGCCTTGCGGAACTTTTCATTATTTAGCCATGCAACCCACGCCCTGAGCAGGTGCCGAAGATATTAGAGATTGCTCCCATCAGTATCAGCTTATATGAATTCGAGGTGAAATAACAGACTCAACTGTTTTAGACAATTAATTCTGTCTGCAATTTTGCATTTTACACATCTATTAAAAAAATGCTCTGTGAAACCCACAGAGCGTTTTTTATATCAAGGGCAACGAAAGGCCTGACAGCGGCCAGAGGCTGCAAATGTTTCGACGCAGATTTAGGCTGAAATTTCACAAAAATCGACAAAAAAATGTTAAAATACTCAAGAAATTGCGTCAGATTTTGCGTATTTGTTGAACTTACGAATAGGAGTAAATGATTAATCAAAAAGAGTACGCGGAATTGGTCAGGAAAGCACAGCTCGGCGACAAGGAAAGTTTGAATCGCTTGGCTGAGGTGGTAAGGGTGCGTTTGCGTGAGTTTGTGCTCCGTCTTACGTTACAGGAAGATTTGACACAGGATATTGTACAGGAGAGCATTCTGGAAATGTTTAAGGTATTCGACAAACTGAAAAAGGCCGATCGGTTTTGGGCCTGGTTGCACGGTATCGCTTTCAATAAGATTCGCAGTCACTATGGCCGGCAGTGGCGGCATAAAACGATTTCTCTCTCTGAGATCAGCTGTGAGGTCGCGACAGAGGACAGCCAAAGTGCCTTAGCCGACATTGTTAACCAAGAATTGAAACAAATTGTTCTTAAATCAATGCGGGAATTAGCACCCCGCTACAGAGCCATATTAACCATGCGCTGTTACAAGGAGATGCCGTATTCAGAGATTGCCAAGTTGATGGGATGCACGGAGTTTGGTGCTCAATCATTATTCTATCGAGCCAAGAAGGCCTTAAGCAAAAAACTATCCAGTCACGGGCTCGGCAAGGGGTACTTGTTAACGGCTTTGGTGTTATTCGGAAAGCTCACAGCTACAACGGAGGCGACCGCTGCAAACGTATCTGTAACGGCAGCCACCCTTAAAGTTGGTGCGGCGGCTTCTTTGGCAGCGATGGCAACAAGCGAAACAGCAATAGTTTCGTTAGCTACTGCTGTTGTGATTGCCGGAGGCACCGTGGCAATCACATCCAGAACAGATAAGATCGCTAAAGGGCCACAAGAACCTAAGACGCAAACTTCCATCAATCCGACAGGGCAAACTGAAACGAGCAAGGATACGGAGCAATGCTGGTACTTCTTCCCCGATGGTGCCGGTAAGCCTGTAATGATACGTCTGCTGAAATCCGGTGCCTCCAGTAAACAATCTTACTGTCAGTGCCTGCAAAATCAGCATGCCAACTACTACAATAACAAAAACACTATCTACATAAACAATTTCCGCATGTACAGTCCCGATCTGTCTGTAAGAAGACTGCCCACAGACGACGAGGATCTGAGCCGGTTCATTTCTCGGGTTGAAGGTAAACAGGCTGATATGGAGTATGTTTCCAGCAAAAGAAAGGCCCTGCTGGTAATCTCAAAACGTTTTAGCGGTTATGGCGACAGAATCTGGAGGATAGACCGCCACACCAATGTCCTGGAAGAGGAATTCTTTCAATTCGCTTGGCCGGAGAGTGCCAGAATCGTTGACAATCGAGATGCAATGCACAAGCGAGGCTGGACGTATTTCAGGATCGCAGGCCAGGTCAATGGAGAAGAAGTCTCAGGAACTGGACGGATACCGTTTGTGTATGCAACAAGCAAGCAATTCAGCCCTTGGCTTAAATTGAAGCTCGGGGACGGCTTAAAGATTCTGGACAGCGGGACAGAGGCATGTGTGCTTGACGGAAGCGGAAAAGCGGTGGCAAGGTACGAAGGCGGCAGCTTCTTCAAGGGATTGGGACGGCCTTGGATGGGGCTACATACAATCGATATGGTGCGCCGAGATGCGGCTGAGAAACAGGTGTGGTTTGAAACCAAACTTATACAGGATAGTCGTAAAGCAGAAGTTATGTTGACGCACGACCAAGCCGAGCTGGTCTATACCATTGATATGGAAACCGATGTTATCGAGAAAATCACATTCTCACTAAGTAACAGTGACCAGGGCGAACTGAGATTTTCTTACCTGCAAGATATTAATAATGTCGGCAATGAATTCACCCCGCCGAGGATAGGAAGTTACCGGAGACTGCGACAGAATTCTCCGAACGTGTTATGGCCTTTGAAATTGATAAACAATCGTTGGTGAACTGCACCTGTTGCGAAAGAATGCAATGCAGAAAGGAAGGTGCATTATGGCTAATAAATTAAACGTTATAACAAGATTGGCAATTTTAGTATTTTTCTCAGTACTGGTTAGCGCCAATATCGCTGCTGGAAAGGTTATCTACGTTGACGGTGACGCCGTCGGTGCCAATGATGGCTCAAGCTGGGAGAATGCATACTTATGTCTCCAGGATGCTCTTGCCGATGCACATTCCGGTGACGAAATCCGGGTGGCAAATGGTATATACAAGCCCGATCGCCGGACTTCAGAAGGATCAGATGGAAGACCCTTGATAACGGCATCCGGAGACCGGACGGCCACATTTGAACTTATCAATGGCGTGACAATTAAGGGCGGCTATGCCGGGTATGGCGAAGATGACCCCAATATGCGAGATATAGACCTGTACGAGACCATCCTCAGCGGCGATTTATACGGCAATGATGTCGATGTAAACAATCCCGAGGATCTGTGGGAAGAATCCAGCAGAGCGGAAAACAGCTATCACGTAGTGATGATTAGTCGAGGATACTACTCTGCCATTGATGGATTCACCATCACCGGCGGTAATGCTAACGAATCCTCCGAACGTGGTGGAGGGCTGTACAATAACCGCGGTCTAATACAGATTACCAACTGCACATTCACTGAGAACTCAGCCTTGTTTGGTGGTGGAGGGCTGTTCAATAGCCAAGGTCTAATACGGATTACCAACTGCACTTTCACGGGGAACTCGGCCTTGTCTCGTGGCGGTGGAATATACAACTCTGTAGGCGAGCTTAGTCTGACCAACTGCATATTCGCAAGGAACGTGGCCGATGGAAACGAAATTGTCAGCGGTGGCGGTGGGATATATAATGCTCTGAGCGACCCAAATCTGACCAACTGCACATTTATCGAGAATTTGGCAAGACATAGTTCGGGCGGTGGGATTCGCAACATAGGAAAGAGTGGTCCAAGCCTGGTCAACTGCACGTTCATCGAAAACTCGGCACGTGATGGCGGCGGCATATCCAACACTGATGACAGCTACATAACTTTAACCAACTGTAAATTCATCAAGAACTCGGCCGCGGATGAAGGGGGCGGCATGTACAATCGTATTAGCAAAATAAGTAATCCGACCCTGAAAAACTGCCTATTCGTCGGAAACCGGGCGTGTCGTGGCGGCGGGTTATTCAACCGTTCGGGCGCACCAATCCTGACTAACTGCACATTCACCTTGAATTCATCAGATGAGGGAGATGCCTTATATTCCAGATCTGGCTATGAGCGGAACACCGTTACGTTATTCAACTGCATCATTTGGGACGGTGGCAACGGGATAGATAATTTCGCCCCCTCAACAATGAATATCTTCTACAGCAACATCCAGGGCGGTTGGTCTGGTGAAGGCAACATCGATGAGAACCCGCTGTTCGTGGACATATTGGGCCCCGACAATATCCCCGGTACCGAAGATGACAACTTGCGACTGTCTCTCTCGTCACCATGTATTGATTCAGGTGACCCGAATTATGTACAGGAGCCAAACGAAACGGACCTTGATGGTAACCGGCGTATAATAAACGGCCGCATAGATATGGGCGCCTATGAGTTTCAGTACTTATTATATGTCGATGATGACGCCCCTTACGATGCATGGAGCGGCGAGCCAGAAGAAATCAGCTACCTTCAAGAGGATGGAACCGAAGCCCACCCATTCGACACCATCCAGGAAGCCATTAATATAGCAAAAGACGGACATACCATTTTGGTCCGGCCGGGCGTGTACGGTAAGATCAATTTTAAGGGTAAGGCAATAACAGTTACAGGCACCGAAGGTGCGGCTGTGATCGAGGCTCCGCCACTAGTAGACTGGGACGCAGTGACCTTCCATACAGGTGAGGGACGGGGCAGCGTGCTAAAGAACTTTATCATCAGAAACAGCGGTAGGGCAATAACTATCAACTCTGGCAGCCCTAAGATCCGCAATATCACAATCGTAGATAATTATTACGGAATAGCGGCTTATGATGATTCAAATCCCGATATAAGTAATTGTATTTTTTGGCACAACAAGGAGGGGGATTTGTTCGGGTGCAAGTGCCGATATAGCTGTATTGAAAGTAGAATCCCGGGCGAAGGTAACATATACGTTAATCCGCTGTTTGTCGATGCGGCTAACGGCGATTACCACTTGAAGAGCGAAGGTTGGCGTTGGAATACAAACAGCGAGTCGTGGACATGGGACGATATGACGAGTCTATGCATAGATGCAGGTGACCCGTGTTCCCCACTGGGTGATGAGTTGATGAGCGTGCCGCGTGACCCAGACAACATATATGGTGTAAATCGACACATCGACATGGGAGTCTATGGTGGCACGTGCCAGGCCAGTATGCTACCACGCGACTGGACGCCTCCAGAGGAGGATACCACTCCTCCCGTACCTGACCCAGCTCAATGGGCCCTAAATGGCGCGCCTCGAGAAGTTTATGATCCGATGACAAGAATTCGTTTAACTGAGATGGAGGCGGCACAGGCAACAGATGCAAGCGGAGTGGTGGAGTATTTCTTCGATTGTACCACGAGGCGTGACCTTAGCAGTGGATGGCAAAGCTCGCGTACATATAGCGTTGAGGTAAGGGATCAGGGTGGACACAGTTTCCGAGTCAAGGCCCGTGATCTCTACCTCAATGAAACCGCGTGGTCCGAGGAGTGTACAGCTGTCAGATAGGCAGTAGTATCTTTAAAAGATTTTAATTGATAATCAATTAAATAATAAGTACAATACGAAGAGACTCACGTATACGAATTTGCAGTTAGGATGCGCGCGGAAACTGGGCCAAAATCGATTGTCTCCCAAGCAGGAAGATATCGTATGAAACGAAAGTCGCTCAGAGCGTTCAGTTTGCTTGAGCTATTGGTAGTGATTGCCATAGTCTCGTTTTTGACAGGTATTTTGCTGCCGGCGCTGGGAAAGGTCCGGTACCAGGCACGAATGATCGTTGACACAAATAACAAGCGGCAAATTGTGATGGGAGTAAGCATATTTGCCTCAGATAATGATGGGCAGTATCCCGAATCGGTTGCGACCATAGGAGATAATTTGTACTGGAATTGGCAGGAACCGATGATGTTGACGGGTTATCGTGCGCGCAGCCCCCGCATGCATCGTTCCATGAGTGCTTACCTGCGGAGCTATATTCAAGATGCCGACATCATGTATTGTCCTAAAGCGCCTCGAAGATACAAGTACCTTCAGGACGCCTGGGATGCCGGCGACGAGTGGGACAACCCGGAAACGGGTCCCGTGGAAGATCCGGTGAGCGGGACGTATTGCTTTTACTGGAACTATACAGGTTATCTCGAAGACAGGGACTATCTTTTCAAAGGGCCGCGAAATTCTGCGGCCGGCCGAGGGCAGAGCAAACTACTTGTGAGTGATTACTTTGGATATGACCATCATCGAAGCCCAAATTGCTACGGCAGTTGTGAGAGGTTCGCAGGAGCTTCAATCACAGAAGGGACGCTGCTTTCCTCGGCTTATTGGTCTCGTCGCAAATGTAGTGCCGGATCAGTTACACCAGAGATCAAGCTGCAGGCCGGCTATGCAGACGGGCATATCGAGAAATATTCTTCCTTAGATACACTGACTATGAGAGTTATATGGAAACCGGAAACCGGCGAGCCTTATCCTTACGGCATCGGGCCGGGCAACTTTTACCTGCCGCGAAACGCCCTGCATTGATAGCATCGCAAGTTTCTACAGACCGCACAGCGCGTAGCTCGTCGCTTCCCTCAACCTTGCTCGGGCCAGGCTTAGTTCGCATCTCGTATCTTGATACTCAATTCTGGATTTCTGACCCTGAAAAGGAATGTCGTCTGTTGGGCAGTCAATAGTCCTTTTGATTAGTCAAAAAGACTATTAGCTTATAAATTGGAATATTTATTCTAATAAAACAAAAGCGTCCTGCAAATTATCACATGACGCTTTAATATCAAGAACATTTAAGCCAATTAACTTTTATGGTTGATATGATTTCTTCCTTAACCATTCTTTTATTTGGCCTTGACAATCCAGAGAAAGAAAAAGCTCATACGTAAAGCGCGTACCTGTGGCAGTCCTAGGGACTCCTTACGGAGAGCTACGC
>CAZVUF010000145.1:0-6982 GCA_964629355.1 uncultured Pirellulales bacterium
CGCATTTCGGGCAGGTAGTATAGAAAAAGTACATCTTTTTAATCTCTTTTGCTTTAGATGCGACGTAGTCTTTCATTTGTTTTGCCCATGTTCCGGCGTTTTTGTACGGCCCTTCAAAGACCTTAGTCAGAAAGGTCCCTGAAATTCTGGCCATTTCTGCCCCAGGCACATCCTTGCTCACCGCGATATAAATATCGGCACCCCATGAAGACTTCTCATCCGAAAGCATAAGAGGTTCAGGTGTAAGAGCTTCCGCCTTTTGAATCATTTCCATATTTCTTACAATCACCTTCCCGAAGTTAATAGGGATGTGCATAAAACTTCTGACATAGTCTTTAACAAATAATTTATCCTGGAAGGTTACTTCTTTCTCATCCCACGGCTCAGGATTAAACCTCGGACAACACCCAGTTTCCGAATTTTCATACAGTTTATCCATAATAATTCGTCCTTTCATCTACGATTGGAAACAAGTATAACACATAATCAATTTTTGTATAAACAGTAAACAGCATTCTGCGGTAAATTTATCAGAAGCAAGCCGGAGCAAAAGCGTCCCTAATGAGTATCTATACTTCAAAACCAAATGGCATCATGTTATAATTCTGTTTAATATATCATATTTATTTGTGGTTTTTACTATGGCGTTACCAGTAGTTGCGATAATTGGTCGACCGAATGTAGGCAAAAGCAGTCTCTTAAACGCCCTGGCTGGTGAGAGAATAAGCATAGTCGAGCCGACCGCAGGTGTTACGAGAGACCGTGTCAGCACCATCATTACAAGAGACATGCCAAAGACAGTCTATTTCGAGCTTATCGACACCGGCGGCTATGGAATAGTTGACTGCGACCAGCTAAGCAGTCACATCGAGCAGCAAATCCTGTGTGCGATAGAGTCGGCAAATCTTATCCTGTTTATGGTTGACATTCGCGATGGACTCGTACCACTTGATAAACAAATTGCTCAGCTCCTGCACAAACACGGCCTTGATGTTATCGGCGTCGCCAATAAAGCAGATCATGCCAAATTATTTACAGACGCTGCGGAATTCTCCAGCCTCGGCTTCGGTGAGTTCCTTTGCGTCTCAGCGAAGAACAACCTGAATAAAGCTGTCCTGCTCGACAAAATTTTTGAGAGGCTCTCGCATCTGAAAGCTACCAGGCCCGCGAAGCCGGTAATGAAACTGGCGATAGTCGGCAAACGCAACGTCGGCAAAAGTACGCTTCTAAATGCTATAGTCGGCTCCGAAAGAGTTATCGTCAGCGACAAGCCCGGCACAACAAGAGACTCTATAGATGTGCGATTTGAAAAAGACGGCCAAACTATTATTGTCATCGATACCGCAGGTATCAGAAAAAAAAGCAGGATGGCCGACAGCATTGAGTTTTATGGTTACGTACGTGCGACCGAATCTATCCGCCGAGCCGATGTCGTTCTGTTTTTGATCGATGCTTCTGAACCGGTCTCACAGGTCGATAAACAATTAGCCGGATTTATTATCCAGGAATATAAAAGCTGTATAATAGTAATCAACAAATGGGACCTGGCCAAGGACTCGGCTGTCACCAGCGATTATGAAAACTACCTGACAAAAATACTTCCCGGTTTAAGTTACGCACCGATAGCATTTACTACAGCAACAAAGTCAAAAAATATTCAGAGTCTTTTGGATTTAGCCACTGAAATTTTCAAGCAAACAACAACTCGGATACCTACCGCCAAACTAAATAAGGCATTTGAAGAAATTCTTGCTGAGGGTATTGGAACAGCCAGACGCCGAAGAGCCTTTGGGGGCAAATCCGCAAGAAGCTGGCCAAGCATTTACTATGCAAAGCAAATTGCTGTTAATCCAATTACAATACAGATGTCTGTAAATAATCCCAAAATATTTGATGAAAACTATCGCCGATTTATTGTAGGCAGGCTGCGGCAGCTTTTGCCCATGTCGGAGGTGCCGATTCTGCTGCTCGTACGCCGCAAATCTCGTAATAAATCCATTAAAAATCATGCGATAAAACACGAACGAGAAACCCGTAGCGCCAAAAGGCATCTTGACGATAAACTGCGGAGCTGAATATTTTTTGTATTTAGCACCCAAATTTATTTGGGGATTTTCAATTTTTTATGTTAAAGTTATTCGGGAGCATCGTATGTTAATAACGATTCTTTTTACCGCTGTGATTGCATTTTTGTTGGCCTATGTTTTCTATGGAAGATTTCTTGTAAAGCGTTACGAACTGGATAACAACCGGCCAACTCCCAGCCATACCGATTATGACGGCATTGACCGCGTTCCGGCACATAAGATGATATTGCTGGGCCATCATTTCGCCTCCATAGCCGGTGCAGCTCCAATAGTTGGTCCTATTATTGCTGGTTTGGTTTTCGGATGGATTCCTGTTCTTCTGTGGATTGTATTAGGCTCAATTTTCGTAGGCGGTGTAATCGACTTCTCTGCTCTTACCGCCTCCATCCGACACAATGCCCGCTCCATCGCAGAGATAGCCAAACAATATATGTCACCTGTGGCTTACAAACTCCTTTTGGCATTTATATGGCTGACGCTGGTCTATGTCCTAACTGTCTTTGCCGACCTGACTGCCATAACATTTGTTGACAACGGCGGCGTAGCCACTTCTTCGCTTTTGTTTATAGCTCTGGCGGTTGTCTTCGGATTGGCTATAAACAAATGGAAAATACCCATATTACAGGCCTCTTTGATATTTGTGCCATTAGTATTTGTCGCGGTTTGGCTCGGTCAACTAATACCTATCTCTGCTGATATAATGCCGCAGATTATTGCAGGCGAACCCAAGAAAACCTGGGCCCTGATTCTAATCGTTTACTGCTTTTTTGCCTCGACCACGCCGGTATGGATACTCCTGCAACCCCGTGACTATTTGTCCTCTTACCTGCTGTACGCCTCGGTGCTGACAGGTTTTGTGGGCATAATTTTAGGCGGATATGCTATCCATTATCCGGCTTTTACCACCTGGAGCGTCCCGCAAACAGGCACGTTGTTCCCCATCCTGTTTATTACGGTTGCCTGCGGAGCGTGCTCTGGTTTTCACTCCATTGTAGCTTCGGGGACATCCTCGAAACAGCTCAACAAAGAAACAGACGCACAAGCCATCGGTTATGGAGGAATGCTACTGGAAGGGGTTGTCGCAGTTATAGCTCTGAGCACTGTGATTATGCTGCCTAAAGGTAATGAGCTTACAGGTAAAGACCCTCTGGTAATCTATGGTACAGGTATTGCCAAATTCCTGTCTGTCCTCGGTATACCGGAGAAGCTGGGCTTTTCTTTTGGTTTATTGGCACTGTCTGCTTTTATCCTTACTACATTAGACACTGCTACCAGATTAGGCCGATATATCTTTGAAGAGCTGCTCGACCTTAAAGGTTCATGTTCGCGCTATGTCTCTACGTTAGCTACTCTGGCATTGCCGACCATATTCGTTTTAATAAATCTCAAGGACCCCAACGGTAATCCGATACCTGCCTGGAGGGCAATCTGGCCGGTCTTCGGCACAAGCAACCAGCTTTTGGCTGGACTGGTTGCTTTGGTGATTGCGGTATGGCTGAAAAAAACCGGCAGAAAGCTGGGATTTATTCTCGGTCCCGTCTTTTTTATGAATATAGTAACCGTTTGGGCATTAGTGCTGCTGTTGCGTCAATATCGGTTTTCCGTAATAGGAATCATCGCTGCTATATTATTATTGCTGGCTGTAGTATTGATAATTGAAGCATACAAAACGGTAAGAAAACACCTTCTTGCTGATTAGTTAAATCGGCCATCGGCAGACTCACCAACTACTCAGTCTCAGTAGCAAGAGGCACAAGTTTGAAGATGGCCTGGACACGGGGTTGGTTCAATTTTATCTCATCTTTACTAACAGACTCCTCTGGGAAATTGTATACCAGCTCTCTGCGACCCTCCTCAGATTTCAGGAAGATGTCCTCGTCGTCAATCTCCAATATCACCTGATAGCGCATAGCTTCGTAGGCTTGCTTAGCAGCTGGTGTGGCTCTGATTGAAATAGCTCCTATCACTTGAGGTGTGTTCTTTATCTCTACTCTGTACCTGCCCTCCAGGTTCAAACTCTTCGCAATACCAAGTCTGGGCGCCTTTATTGTCGCCTCACTTAACATATCCGGCTCCGGCGGCATCTTGATTCGTACAGCAGTCGCAGCTTCTCTTATCTGGTCGTCGGCTAACACAACATAAGGTCTTTTCTCAAAAGGAGTCAGTCTCGCTTGTTCAATCTCTCCGCGTGTCAACCGAACCTGAGCTGTTCTTCTGCCTTCAGGCACAAACATATCAATTTTTGACGGTTCGATGCTTATAGACTTTAAGGAAATGCCATTTTCATCAAGACACTCAACAGTCAGCGACTTTTTAACAAGCTCAACAACATTTACACTTAACAACTGCGGCTCACAGGATTCGATTTTGAGCCCAAACTGTTTTAATTCTTTATCTTTCTGTAAGAATGGCAGCAGCCTTAAGTCATAATTGCCGGGCTTATTCATTCCTTCCTTTACAATATCAAAGTCAAACCTGCGTATTTGCCCATCTCTCAATCTTCTGCTTTCACCGGCAATTGCGGCATGGGGACCTGAAAGCGTAATTTTAATGTCGGCTGAAGAGGCCTGCTCGAAGCTTACCCAAAGTTTTAGATCGGCCGATACATCTATAATAATAACAGCAGACCTGTCCGGCAATGTTTCATCCAGCGCCAGATCAGCCCATATCCAGATCAAAACCGTCAGGAATATCACAATTGCTATTTTGCCGAATTTGATCTTTCTTGCCATTGTACTTCGTATTATTTATCTTGTATTTTAATCCCAATTTACGATAGCGCAGCCGCGAGCGATTTTCGTAACGTGGATTCATCTACATTCCGGTTAAGCACTCCGTTTTCTGCTATTGAGATGATACCAGTTTCTTCACTTACGACCAAACATGTGGCGTCTGAACCTGTAGTTATGCCTATAGCAGCCCGGTGACGGGAGCCAAGCTCAACGCCGTCCACACTACCAATCTCAGCTAAAGGGAGCTGCACCCCAGCAGCAAGCAATCTATCACCTCGAATTACAACAGCCATATCGTGAAGGACCGTGCCGGGGAAAAAAATGGTCTTGATTAGTTCCGATGTAATCTTCGCGTCTATCGTGACGCCGGTCCCTATGAACTCACCGAGCGCGACGTGCTTCTCAATAACAATAATCGCCCCCGTACGAGCGGCGGAAAGGTGCCCTGCAGCGGTTACTATCTCTTCTATGGTTCTTGAGAGTTGGTGGGAACGGCCTGCCCAGAAGCGGGACCCGCCTATTCTTATAAGTGCTCTACGAATCTCCGGCTGAAAACCGGCGACCGCGATAATCAAAACACCGATCAGAAAACCCCGGTAAAGATATTGAAGCCTAGGAAACTCCAGCTGCGCTACGACTAAGTTCAGGATAAGAACGCCCACAACGAGAATGAATAAGACACCCCGGAATAATCTTTCTCCACGAGTGCCTTCGAGAAAATCGACAAGCCAATAAACTACAATGCCGATGAGAAATAGCTCAATAAAAACACGCCACCAATCATAACCTGCCACCCGGTTGAAATAATCAATGAACGTCTCCACAAATCAAATCCCTTTGTTCTCATTGTGCGTCATGCGTGATACGTATTGCGCCAAAACTAACGCGTTACGATATACACAGAACACAATACAAATTATGGTATCCTTTTATCGGTAAGCTTGCTGGGCTCATCAAGGAGAAAGACCCTGTCTACATCTGCCATCATCTCCTGCCGGTTAACACGAAGAACACGCTTATGCCTTCGATGTCCTTCAGCAGTAGTTTCGCCCAACTGATTGCAAAAACCGCATCCGTAAGGCATGAAAACCAAAACACATAAAACAATAGTCAAAATAATACTACACAAAGACATAGAGCCGCTCTTCATCATTTCCCCTTTCGAAATCCCAACAAGCCGGCTGTACTTTTATACACAAATTTTTCATAGACTACGCGATTGTTATTATAGCAGGGCGTAACACCCTTGTCAACGCAAAAAGCCGAGTTACATATATTTACAGGCATCAAAGTTCCAGGGAATCATTTGTAATAATGCTAATAATATGTTAAAATGACTTTTTAATGGTCGGCAAAGTTTAGCCATCGCCGGCACGGCGATGATTAAACGGGACAAAAAATGGATTTTCAAACGCATACAACGATTCAAAGCCATACAATAACTATTGTGCCCCGGTACGCGGAAACCGACAAAGGTGGCGTCGTCCACCATAGTGTTTATCCGGTCTGGTTTGAAATGGGCCGAACAGAGCTTCTGCGGGCCAATGGGCTGGCGTATAAAGACCTTGAGGAGGCCGGCGTTTTCTTCGTTGTTGCCGAGCTGCACATAAAATATCGCCGAGCCGCTCGGTATGATGAAGAGCTGCAATTAGAAACAGTTTGCTCAGCGGTTACCGCCAGCAAGGTAGAACACACCTATCAATTAAGGCGTTCTTGCGATGGGATAATCTTGGCTGAAGGCTCAAGTATTCTTGCCTGCGTCGACGCTGAAGGGAAAATCCACCGAATACCTGAATTCATGTATCCTGAGAATCAGTAGATAGAACACAGGAAACAGAATAATTCTGAAAGCAAGCCATTGACTCCTGAATTTTATCCTGATATGTCAAGTCTGTGCATTTTCATATTGAAAAACCTGTTCAACCGAGACATTGAAGGTTCGTGCTATTTTAAAGGCCAGGGGTAGTGATGGGGCGTATTTGCCGGCTTCGATGGCGATAATCGTCTGGCGTGTTACGCCCACCTTATCCGCCAACTGCTCCTGCGTCATCTCGCTGTTTTCAAAACGTAGCCGACGAATCTGATTCTTCAGTTCATTTTGCGCCATTTTTGTCCCTCCAGCCATACTGAATGAGAATTGCTATAGATTGCGCAAAAGCCTGG
>CAZVUF010000146.1:0-6966 GCA_964629355.1 uncultured Pirellulales bacterium
GAGAACTTGATGGTGGAGGCAATACCAGATCATTTATAATGGACGATAACCACGCCGAACCCAGAGGATATCTGGCTGCCACACAAACGCCGGATGGGCTTATTCAACTTATCAGCAGTAAGCAATACTACGTTTTTAATTTGGCCTGGCTCAAACAATGCACACCAACTGCGGGGCCTGAGAGCTCTAAGGCTGGAAGCCCTCTAATTTGTCTAAATTCACAGAGATAACAAAAGGAGTAGTAAAAATGCCAGCGAAAAAGGTAGCTATTATGGTTGACGAAATGTATCAGGTGCTCGAAGTATGGTATCCATATTATCGGCTCAAAGAAGCAGGTATAGAGGTTAATTTGGTTGCTGTAGAGGCGAAAAAAGAATATCATTCTAAGGAAGGTTACCCTTGTATCTCTGAGGTTTCCGTTAAAGAAGTTAAAGCTGGTGATTATGATTGTATGATTATTCCTGGCGGATTTGCGCCTGATTTTATGCGAAGAAGCCCTGATGTGATAAAGTTTGCAAACGATATAGTAAATGCGGACAAGATTATAGCAGCTATCTGTCACGGCGGTTGGCTGTTGTGCAGCACGAAGATTTATAAGGGGAAAAAAGCAACGTGTTTTATGGCAATTAAGGATGATATTATCAATGCGGGAGCGGATTATGTGGACGTTGAATGTGTTGTAGATGGGAACCTGATAACCTCACGCAAACCAGATGACTTACCCGCTTTCTGCACGGCAATTTTGAAAAAACTAAAAAATAAATAAGCCAAAGATTCTACAGGTTTAAGGAGCAGTTTTTATGAATCGGGTTAGAATGAATCAAGAAAAGGACAAAACACCAATAGTTCTTGTGGTTGATGACGATGAGCCAAGCTTAGAACTGCTGCAGGCGTACCTTGAGGATGTGGATTGTGAAACGGTTCCGGCACAGGATGGGTTGGAGGCACTTCGAATTATAGCCAGGAAAACACCTGATTTAGTTTTACTGGATGTGATGATGCCAAAAATGAGTGGCTTTGAGGTTTGCAAAAGAATAAAAAACGACCCTAAGACAAGTGACATCCCCGTGATTATGGTAACTGCTCTGAACGAATTCGGCGACATCGAACGAGGTATTGATTCCGGTACAGACGACTTTATTAGTAAACCAGTGAACAAACTGGAGCTTGTAACACGAGTTAAGACAATGCTTAAACTGAAGCATCTAAGCGACAAGCTCGAACGCACATTGGCTTACTTAAGAGAAATAGAAAAAAACGTTCAAACGACTAAAACAAACACTTAGTAGAGCTATATAGTAGAGTTATAATTGTAATTGAAATAAAAGGCAAATCTCTACAAAGCTCATTTACCATACTATTATAAATCCTATAACAAACCTTTAGAACCGCGACAAACCCTACATTGCACACAATCGCCATATACCCATAGCAAAAATCAACACAGAATTAAGCTATTACATCAACGAGAATTAACAAGACCGGCTATATTGTCGATATTCTTATCGCTAATCATTTTTATACAACTTTTGAGCTTGCGAGGTATGGGTGCATTACTTGAAATCTTCGGTAGGGCATTAACAGTCGACACGACTGATTTGATATGGCATTGGCTCAATAATGTCAAACTTCCGAGTGACAGCAGCCAAAGTGCACAACATGAGCAATTAAGCAGAATCATCGGTTTGATTGGCGACACGAAACCCAACGTCGCTCAAGATCAGCTAAAGCTATATCTTTTCGATAATCCCTCATGCATATATGGCCGTATGGCGGCCGCTTTAATATGCCTGCATAAGAATCAACTGAACGAAGCTATCGAAGAGCTCAACTCGGTTTATCTGAAAATGCCCAATAATACTACGGCTCTTTACGCCCTTGGTCACTGTTATGAAAGACTGGGAAAGGAATCACAAGCAGTGGAGTTTTATCAGGACTGTCTAAAGTTTAAGAGTTATCTGCAATTTCCCTGTCAGCGACTGGCTGCTATATATTTTAAGAATGGCCAATTGGAAAAAACCATACAGCAGTACGAGCAATTACATGAGCAATACCCAGATGATATATCGATACTTATAACGCTTGGGAATTTGTACATAGCCAGCACCAGATATGCTGAAGCCATTGAAGCGTTTAATACGGCTATTTTAGTACATCCAGATATCTTTCTGACCGAAAATGACGATATCGAGCAGCTAATTCAAGCCGGGCAGTTTCACACCGCACTTCGGCAGCTTGAAGATTTATCAGACCAACACTTCGACAGGCCAGAATTAATCCTAAGGCAGGCCGACGTTCTGAGTATGATAGGTGCTGACGGTGAGGCTGTTTCGCTATATCAACATGCACTTCGTATATGTCCGGATTTTCTTGAGGCTACTGTTAAACTCGGGAAACAGTATTTGCGGATGGAAGCTGAGCATCTTGCTGCACAACAATTCAACAGGGCAGTAGAAATAAATGATAAGATTGTCGATGCTTATATTGGTGTGGCAAAAGCCCAAAAATTAACAGGTTTTCTTTCGGATGCATTTTCTACGTTGTCATTAGCCGCAGCTATTCAACCTAATAGCTCTTTTTTGTTCGCTGAGACTTCAAAATTATTATTTAAAAATTCTGTTTCTGATGCTTTTTCCTGTTCTATTGATACAGATGAGCTTATCGAATCCGTTATAAAGTCACATCAGCAACAGATTTTACGTCAGCCTCATAATTCCGATTTGTATTATAGGCTCGGTATTTTAATGATGAGTGTTGGCCTTACAAGTAATGCCATAGAATATTTCAGATTGACTCTGAAAATAAATCCTACTTATGATAGGGCTAAAAACAAGCTTGCAATATGTTTGTTGGAATCAGACGATAAAAATTCTTCTCTCGATCTACTTAATGCACCTGATTATCTCGATAAAGATACGCTCTCTTTACACTATAAAACAGCTTTACTTTATTGTAATAAAATAAAGTTTGCTTCGTCACTTTTCAATCTTGTCCGTTATATGGAGGATAATTTTTCGGCTTCTGATTCAACAGTTAACATATCCGTAGTTCTTCAGAATTTAGGCCTTTTAGACAGAGTAGCAGCTATGTGGGAAAATCTTTCCGAAACAGCCAGCCAGGCAATTCACAGGAAAAGCCTATAAAATCCAAAGTCAGATAGGAAAACATCCTGAATGAAACATAACATATCTTATAGGACGTTGTATTTGATTTAATTCTCCAATTGGAATAATTCCGTTAATAATCCTTGTACTCGCTATCTTTCTTGCCCCTGTGAAATATATAATTAACGGTTCAATGATTATGGTCAATCGCAGCTTAGGACCAAATATTCTCATTATAAAAAGGAGCTTGGCTCAGGAATTCGACTTTTTGGTGTCGGAGGATTCTTCGGAGCTTATGGCGTGTTTTATAGTTCCCGACTTGGGTTAATCAACGCATATATAACAAACACAAAAACTCTCGTATTCATTAAATATGAACATGGAAAGAAAATCTTACTTTCTCCTGAAAGGCCCGAAGAATTTGTCGATACAATAACACAAGCTCTACAAAAGTTGACAATTAAAAAGTAATTTAATAATAAGACTAATAGTTAGTTAATAGCAACTCTTCAGTGATTAAAGTCTGATAATATGCTCGTCCGGACCCCGCATCGAAAGAGGCCTACCCAGGATTTCATAATGTAATATCGCCCTTTTTAACTCATCAGGATCGGTATAATTCAACAAAGAATCAGTATACACAACCGGCGCTGCTCTTTCTGATTGTATATCTGGATATTTATTTTTCAAAATATCAATTGGCTCACTTTTAAGCTCTGGATGTTCTCTGATAGCTTGTTGAACTTCTACTGCCTGTTCAGTGGCTCTTGCTTCTAAGCGAATTTCTTTATCAGAAATAGTGACAGCTTTTTTTTCAGTTTCCATGCTCACGGCAATTGGGCGAGATCGACTAACTCTTCGTCGTAGCTGTTCGATTTGTCGGCGATATTGCCTGCTTGTCTCAGGACCGACAGAACGAGTACGAAAATGACGCTTGAATAAATCCTTCTTCTCAATTGCCGGCAACTGCTTGCGTTTACGAGGAGGTCTATCAGATGAAGTTTCTTCCGCCTCCTCTTTAACATTTTTTGTTTTAGCCTTGAGAATTCCCCCAAGCGCCCAGAAAACAGCTATTATGACCACAAACAATATGTTCATCCAGCCTTCAAAATCATCGTTTCGTGCAGCAAGGATTATTTGTGCTAACAGATGATCCATATTTTTACCTATCAAATTAATCGAGCATCGAGTATCAAGTATCCAGATTATTCTTTCTTTTTGGGCTTTGCAATTGAGTCTCGCATTTCGGTATCGGCCATAATGTTTTTCATTCGATAATAATCCATGACTCCGAGGTTGCCTTTTATAAAGGCTTCAGCCATAGCTAATGGTACTTTTGCCTCGTTCTCTACAACCAGCGCCCGCATTTCCTGCTCTCTGGCGACTGCCATTGCTCGGCGTTTTTCCGCTTCAGCTTTTGCCCTTCGCATATCAGCTTCAGCCTGCGCAGCCTGCAGTTGCGCACCGACATTCTCACCCACATCCACATCGGCTATGTCAATGGACAAAATTTCGAAGGCCGTGCCTGCATCAAGACCTTTCGCCAGAACGGCCTTGGATATGCTATCCGGATTTTCCAGCACACCCTTATAGGTTATAGCGCTTCCAATGGTGGTGACAATTCCTTCACCGACGCGTGCAATAACGGTCTCTTCAGTCGCACCACCGACTAATCTTTCGATATTGGCGCGAACGGTTACGCGTGCCTTCGCTTTTAACTGAATACCGTCTTGAGCAACGGCATCTATAGTTTCTTTGCCTTTCTTGGGGTCGGGACAATCGATAACCTTCGGATTGACACTTGTTTGGACTGCGTCGAGGATATCCCGGCCGGCCAGGTCGATTGCCGTAGCTATCTTGAGCGTCAAATCAATGTTCGCTCTGTTGGCTGCGATTAGAGCACGCACCACATTTGGGACTCGCCCACCTGCTAAATAATGACTCTCCAAATCTCGCGTGGTTAAAGACAATCCTGCCTGAACCGCGGTTATTTTGCTGAGAACTATGCTTCGGATATCGACCCTTCGCAGCCACATTCCTATAAGCTCAGAAAATTTTACGTCGGCTCGAGATAATTTAGCTTGCAGCCATAATCTGAAGAATTTTATCATCAAAAGGAAAAATACAAGTACGGTTATAAAAAGAATAACCAAAAGTGTCACTCCGATGACTTTTGTAACGTCGGATGCTGCCAAGATTATATGTGTCAAATTATACATATTTTCATCCTTTCCTTGATTTTCCGCCAAAGCGGATCCTAATCCCCTTCTACTTCACGAACGGTCAACTGTGTGCTCTGCACACGGATAACCTTGACATTTTTGCCTTTATCAACATAACCACTCTCGGCTACACATTCAACCCTTTGTCCTGAAAAATCGCACATTCCGACAGGCCGCAGCGGTGTAAGCACAAAACCGATGGCGCCAAGCAGACCTTTTAAGCTTTCTGCATCTGCTATGGCATCACCTTGCTCCCGCTGTGGAGGCGTAAGTGTCACACTTTTGCCGAATCTGGTTTTGGGAAATATCCTGTAAGTGATTACTAAAATAGTTGGCAACATTATAATTGCAACAACCACACCTATCCAGCCGGCAGTTGTGCTGTGACTAAAAAATATAGCTATACCACTAACAATACACGCCAATGCACCAATGCTAATCAGGCCTCCGCTCGGTACAAATACTTCGGCAACAATAAGCGCCGCACAGGCAAAATATAGAAAAACAGCAAAAACCAGCCACCAGTCCACAATTTTACTCCTTTGATTGCTCGTTTACCCTCTTAACTACGACCCTGTTGCCGTGAATTTCTGTTATTTCGACCTTAGTACCTTTGCTAAGAAATTCGGCTGTCGCAACCACATCGACTATCGCATCGCCGAATCTTGCCTTTCCGGTCGGCCTTAGCGTCGATGTCACTTCCCCCTGTTCACCGATATTTAAGGCCGCAGTTGTACTTTCCGGCGGGCGGGTCATGCTGACCTGCATTGCACCTGCCTGTTTCGCAGCCGTTGGTACAAGTATCAATCCGCTGAGAAACTGAATCTTAGGCAAATACTTAGCCAACAGCAAGGCTAAAACAATAAAACCAACGAAACCCAGCGACAGCCCCAACAGTCCATTTAAGAATATCTGCCAGTCGAGCGGAGATTGCGGCCAGGGTAAACTGTCCGGAGGATTTTTTATGAACATACCGAATATGCCAGCCAAAATACAGATAATTCCCAAAGCGCCTGCAATGCCGAAGCCGGGCAGCAAAAAAATCTCAACCATCAGCAAGACTAAACCCGCTATGAATAGAGCTACCTCCACCCAGTTAGCTAATCCCACCAAGTATTTACTGCCGATAATGATGGCAAAACATATAGCCGCTACCAATCCCGGCAAACCTATGCCCGGCGTACTTAATTCTATATAGATGCCAAGCAGCGCAATCATAACAAGTACTCCCATCACGGCAGGTGAATACAGCCATCTGACCATCTCTTCAGACCAGGAAGTTTCCAGAACCATCGTCTCGCCGGCAAAGGTCACACCATCACGTTCAGCTAAAAAGGCAAGTGCTCCTGCCCTATTCTTGACCACGGCCCTGGCAATTTTATACTTCTCGGCTTGAGAGGCGGTTAGTGTCAGCAGTTCATCATCCTTAACGACTCGTTCTTTATTGTCCAAGTCGTATTTGTTTGGGTCTTTCGGTAGATCATCACTTTCGAAGAACTCGTATTCGCCGCTATCGAGGTTCTTCACTCTATAGACCTCTATCTGCATCGTGACCATAGCCTTAAGCAACGGCTTGGGATAGCCATTCGCCTCTGCCGCCCTTTCGAAGGTTCCCCGGACGAAGCTCTCGGTTTTCTCCC
>CAZVUF010000147.1:0-6961 GCA_964629355.1 uncultured Pirellulales bacterium
TGCTGCCGTAGAATTTCAATATCGAATTTTCCATTTGCACAGGGTCGGCGTAATAACGAAGCACAGATTTACCGGTTACAAGACGCAGGTCCTCAATAACCCTCGGCTGGAATGGATTCGTCATGGCCACAGCTATCCGGCCATTGTCCTTCCATAATGGCAGAATACTGTATTTGCTTACCAAATCAGCGGGTACAATAGAGACAATATCAGAACCTATCGATATGTCGGTTAAATCTATCCTTGTTATTCCTGCCTGAAGCGCAAGTGCCTCATTTAACTGAGCTTGCGTTATATAACCAAGCTCAAGCAAAATCTGACCCAACGGCCGACGTTCTACTTTCTGCTCTGCAAGCGCGAATTTGAGGCGTGAATCATCTATATAAGCTTTTTCACGAAGCAATTCACCCAGCCTTTTCTTCCTACCCTTGACCTTACTTACATGTTGTTTCATTTCTTCCTACCTATACTAAAAAATTATTTAGTATACTAAGTCTAAACTAAATAAGAAGTTATGTCAGAAAAAATAATATATTTTACCTTTGTCAGCCTTTTGGTCTTTCAGAACACTTTTAACACCAACTGAACAAAAATTGGCACAAAATCTATGTAAATTAACCATCCTATAATAATGAAACCTCATGTAAATAGACGCTCAATAATTATATTTTATTACGAAAAAATGCTTTTTTATCAACAATAGCCCACACCAATAGCCTATTTATCAGGTTGAGCTACACTGTTTTGACGTTCTCAGAAGAATTTAAGCAACCTATAAATTGTCTTTCATAATGAAAATACACTGAGACAAGGGATATAGAGCGATCAAATGGACTTCAGCAACCGTCTGTACAACTGCCTGGAAAGTGTATTAAATTTACAACACCCGCAAAATGCAACGGGCTCAAGAGAAGCAGAAACGATGTAAGAAAATATGAATTAGGTACACCTATCAAAACGAAGACAAGAGAAATCGCTGTACTATTCAAGTCAGTTCTGACGGAGGCGATGCCCAGGAAATGTCGGCTATTATCAAAAAATTATTTGACAGCAGAATTATGTACTATTAAAATACATAATGGAGCGGAAGTACCGGTTTATCTATGGGGCTTAAAGGATTGTTGTGCTGGGAAAATCGGAGTTAATTCGCAACAAACAGTAACAATCCTGTTTTCAAAAATATTTATCTTAGCGTGCCTCGCTTCATTTTTGATCGTACAATAGTCTGCAGAAAGATTACTCAAGCCGAATCAGGCTGAGTGAAAACAGACATGGGTTTGAAAGGAGTCAAAAACCGTGTTTTTTTCAACAGTAAAAACAGGCCTTGAAGGAGGAGGCCAGCCTCAAAACACGTTGAGAATCGACCTGTCGGTTTGTTGTCCCACAAAAAACCTTCGTGCAACCTTTCAATCTTCTGTGAAAAAACAATTTTTACTCATAAGCCTGTCTCTTCTGGATACATTAACAACAACTGCCTTTAGTGATTTAGACATATTTGCCGATATATAAAAGGATACGTGTATGAGATTAGAAAAAAGAATACCTTCCGGCAGGGAAAAGGATGAGGAATCCATAAAGCTGCTTGCTCAACTAAGGGAGAGATTGTACTCTGAGCATATCGGCACAGCTCGTCGTACTGCTTTTAATTTATCCTGGATGCAGGAAGATGGTTTAGACATTCTGAAAGAGGCCTTATTTGGTAAGACAGCCAGACAGACGAAAAGTGCGGCTGCATACGGACTGAGAAAGATGCGCGGCAGGATGGAAAAGGTGGCTATAGAAGTTTTATGGCAGGGCTTGAAAAATCCTGATAAAACTGCTGCGAAGGTCTGCGAGAATGCCCTGATGGTTCTGAAAATCAGAACTCCGGATAGACTTTCTTCTAAAATCAAGATACAGGCAGCTAAAATCGAGATTAAGCACATCCCACAGAGGGGCAAAGTGAAAAAGGGTTGGCAGAATGCAGGCAGGCAAAGAAATAATGCTCGCAAGTAAAGACTTCTGCCTATCCAAGAAATCGAAAGAGATTGTAAATAGAATCGGCAATTAATTTGTCCATTAAATTCTTTGGCTCGACCGAGTTCTTCGAAGTCTGTTAACTTCCAACGAGCCTGATTCAACCAATAAACACACCGATACCAGAAACTACTGAGTTGCTCTCCAACAATCCTTCGGCTGAAAAGTGAATATATTTTTGCAACTTCTCAACCTTTGCTGAGGACATCAACGCAAACTAATTGGCCATCGGCGTTGCGTGCATAGATTCTGCCATTAGCAAGGACCGGGACAGTCCAGCATTTGCCCGTTAAGATTTGTGCTGATGCAAGCTCCTTGAATCCTTCAGGTAAAGCCTCGGCTATCACCAGCTTGCCTCTTTCGCTAAGGATAATCAGCTTACCATCGGCGAGACAAAGACTCCCTGTGCCCATTCCTTTCTGGGACCACTTTGTTTGTCCGGTCTCAAAATCCAAGCAGGTAAGCTGACCACTGCCACCAGTCTGCCCGTCAAATCCGTATATGTAGCCTTTCCACAGTACTGAGCTGTTGATATGATTACGAATGTTTTTATTTCGCCAAATTTCAGTAAGGCCGTCAGGGCCGATTTTGAAAAGCGCACAGCCGGTGTTATAACCGGAAGTGACGAACATTTTATCACCTGAAATTATAGTATCTGCAGCGTTAATATCCCAGCTCGTTTCCCATGGAAAGCTCCATAGCACCTTTCCTGTCGCCGCAACCAATCCTACAACCTCCCGTGATACAACCATCGCCACACATTTTTGATTATCCATAGTAAAAGGTACAGCAGTAGTGTACCCCGATTTGTCATTTCCATTTTGCCACGCTAAACTTCCGTCAGTCTTTTTAAGAGCTATACCTCTGTCTCCTGCATTAAGAATAATCAGGTCACCGGCAATAAATGGCGAACCGGCAAGATACCAGGTAGGCTGTTTAAGGTTTAATTCCTCCACAATCTTCTTATGCCAAATAATTTGACCCGTCGCTGCCTCGAAACGTAAACAATCACCATTTCTGCTTGCGACGTAAATATCGTCACCTTCAACTGTCGGTGTCGCAGAGGGTCCACCTTCATGCTGTTTGGACAATAAAGGACAAGGATAGGATTGCTTCCATATTTCTTTGCCTGTTTTGGCGTCGAAACAATAAAGTATATCATTATCGTTGATGTTGCCCATAGCATAGACCCTGCCTTTACTGACCGCCATCGAAGAAAAACCGGTTCCGATCGAGGCTTTCCACAAAACTTTGGGACCTTCTTCCGGCCACGTTATCATCCAACCGGACTCATCTGATATGCCGTTGTGATTTGGACCCCGCCAATTAGGCCAATCCGCCGCATAAACAGTGCTATAATGTGTCATCCCGGCAACACAAACGACACATCCAACAACCAATATCTGCATATAATCTTTAATCGCTTTTTGCAGTTTCATAATTGTTCTCCAAAAAGAAACATCACCATGACACTTCTACAAAACCTTATTTTGAATGTCAATTTTTTAAAAGGCTAATTGACCTCTACCTATTTATTCAACATACTGATTTTGTCTTTGAAGGCAAGTGCTCCGGTTGGGCAAACTTCTACACATCGTTTCGCTGCATTCTCAAGAGCTTCAGCCATGGATTGATCAAACGGCACCGCGACCCGCACATCAAAGCCGCGCCCCACAAACGTTAAACCGAGTTTCTCATTGGTTTGTTCCGCCGCGGATATGCAAAGTCCACAGGTTATACACTTTCCCGGTTCATAAATAACATCTGGATGTTGAAAATTCTGAACAAAAGAACGCCGCTCACCTTTATATCGATTGGGTTTGGCCCCGTAGTCCTGTGAGTGTTGTCTCAGTTTGCAGTTATCAGCTTTGCGGCAGTCACAATGCAGACAGCGAGCCGACTCCTCGAGAGCCTGCTCCTCGGCGAACCCGCCATCCTTATGCGACAGTATCGTTCGTGGAGCTTTATTAGCGCAGGTCATAAATTTCTCTATCTCGCCTTCTTTAAGCTTACCAATATGAGTGTTAAACTGCTTAGACGCTCCAGTCACTTTTTGACCGGATAAATACTGCCCTATCGATACAGCAGCCTCTTTACCATCAGCCACTGCGCGAACTGTCAATCTGCGCTTACGAACTGCATCACCACCTGCAAATACACCCTCCAGATTCGTCCCATACGTCACGTTATTTATTGCGATACCATCAGAGCTTTCTTCAAGACCGAGGCACTGAGCATCACCGGGCTTTATTTGACCAATCGCCACAAATACTGCGTCGAAATCTCTGCGCAAATCGTCCAACGACAGTGTGTTCCGCCCAGGTCGGATTCGTGTACCGCCCTGAAATTTCACGCCCAACTCCTCAATTAATGCAATTTCCTTATCGAGCACTTCCCCTGGAAGCTCCTGTTCAGGTACCGCATATCGCAGCATACCACCCGGTTTTGGATACTTATCAAAAATCGTGCAATTAAAGCCTTGTTGCTGCAGATAATAAGCAGCAGCCAAACCTGCCGGTCCAGCCCCGACAATAGCCACAAGTTTATCTTTCAAAGGTTCACAGACAGGTATATAATGTTCTTCAGATTGTAAATCGACGTCAGCTACATATCGTTTTAAAAGGCAAATTGATACGGCCTCATCGTAAGCTGCTCGTCTACAGGCCCGTTCGCAAGGAGCAGGACAAATCCGACCCAATACCGCAGGAAGTGCAATATCTTTTTTCACAGTAGCAATTGCATCACGAAACCGGCCTGCTGAGATTTGTCGAATCATCAATGGTATATTCATACTGGCTGGACAGGTCACCTGACATGGTCCCATGCAGTCACCAACATGGTCGCTTAACAGCAGCTCCAAAACCGCCCTTCTTGCCTGACGGACTTCCTCAGTATCGCTCTCAACCTGCATACCATCTTCGGCAACAGCTCCACAGGCCGGCACAAGATATTCTGAGCCGATGACTTTGACAACGCAAACCATACAACTGGTTGAAGGCTTATACTCCTTGAGAAAGCACATCGTGGGAATCTCAATTCCCAGCTTAACGGCGGCATCAAGAATCGTAGCGCCATTTTCCACTTCGACTTCACGACTGTCTATTGTTAGCTTCGGCATATTACTGAATACTAATAGCATCGGCAGGACATATACTTTTGCATGTCCCACAGCGAATACATTTGTCCGTATCTATCTGGTGTTTTTCATAAGGCTTCATCTCGATTGCATCTGCCGGGCAATGCTGCGCACATAGAGTACAGCCTATACAATCGTCGGTTACTGAATAAGTGATAAGCGCTTTACATTTACCTGCCGGGCAGTACTTATCAAGATGCGCCTCATATTCGCTGTAAAAATATTTTATAGTAGAAAGAACAGGATTAGGCGCGGTCTTACCAAGCCCACATAAACTTGCCTTTTTAACCATCTCAGCCAAATGCTGCAGCTCTTCAATATCGCCCTTTTTGCCTTGTCCGGCACATAAGCGATCCAAAACATCCAGCATTCGACGAGTCCCTATTCTACAGAAAGTACATTTACCACAAGATTGATTCTGCGTAAACTCCAAAAAATATCGCGCCACATCAACCATACAGTCCGACTCATCCAGTGCAACCATACCGCCCGAGCCCATCATAGTCCCCACACAGTTCAGCGACTCATAGTCGACACTGGTATGGGCAAGCTCTGCGGGGATACAACCCCCAGATGGACCACCTACCTGCACAGCCTTAAATCGCAGTCCACCTGCAATTCCGCCGCCAATGTCCTCAATAACCTGACGTACTGAAATTCCCATCGGCACTTCAATCAGTCCACCGCGGGCAATTTTTCCGGCCAGCGCGAAGACCTTTGTCCCTTTGCTGGTGGCGGTACCGAGCTTAGCGAATTCTTTAGCCCCATTTCGCATAATCCAAGGTATCGCCGCGTATGTTTCCACATTGTTAATTAGCGTAGGCTGACCCCAAAGGCCGCGTTCAGCCGGATACGGTGGCCTCAGCCTTGGCATACCTCTGCGGCCTTCTATGCTGGCTAAAAGAGCTGTTTCTTCGCCGCATACGAACGCACCGGCACCGGCTACAATTTTAAGATGCAGCGAAAAATCGCTTCCCATAATATTGTCACCAAGAAAGCCATGCTGTTCGCATTTTTCTATAGCTTCACTCATACGCTTGGTTGCAAGAGGATACTCCGATCGGATATAAAATCTGCCTTCATCAGACCCGACTGTATAGGCAGCTATAGCTATACCTTCAATGATGCGATATGGATAAGACTCCATCAGCATTCTGTCCATAAACGCGCCGGGGTCACCTTCATCGCCGTTGCAAACCACATATTTTTGTGTAGAACTTCTGTTACGTACTGCACGCCATTTAAGATACGTTGGATAACCAGCACCGCCTCTTCCACGAAGGCCGCTACGTTCAATCTCAGCAATAATTTCTTCAGGTTTCAGCTCGGATACAGCCATTAGCAGAGCCGTGAATCCGCTATTTCTCAGATACTCATCAATGCCAACCGGATCGATGCAACCCCGGTGCTCGGTGACAATATACTTCTGCCTACTTAAGAAATCTGCAACTGGTTCATCACGCACATTAATTGAGTAGCGCGTCACAGGTTCTTGCTTCACACCGGTTAATATATTGTCTAATGTTCTGGAAACGACATTAGAAATTTTCCTTTTTATTCCCGGCACCTTGAAGTGCCGCAATAAAATAGCTTTTGCGTCCCCCGGCTGCACTTTAGCATAAAGGAAAGATTGCTCGTTAGGCAGTACAACTTCCAACAGCGGTGTTTGGTAGCACATGCCCACGCACCCAACTCGTTTCACTACCACCTGTATGCCTGTTTCATCTAAAGCCTGCTCCAGTGCCTCACGCAATTTGCCGCTTCCGCGAGCTACACAGCACGAACCCAGGCCGATGCGAATTTCACCAC
>CAZVUF010000148.1:0-6945 GCA_964629355.1 uncultured Pirellulales bacterium
GGTGTGGCGATGATTAGGGCGTCGAAATTCTTTTCTTCCTTGTCGAACATCTCTCGGAAGTCGTGGTAGCGACGGGCACCTGGATATTTTTCAAATACTCCTCTGGACTGAACAAGATTATGGTCGAGGTCACATAAAACGACTATTCGTTCATCTTTGCATCCATCGAGATAGTGACGACCCATGCCACCCACGCCAACACACGCGATTGTGAGAGTATCGCTTGGCGCCTGATATCCGGCGCCTCCGAGGACGTGACGCGGAACAATGAAAGGTACAGCAAGACTAGCAGCCAGAAAACTACGTCGAGACAGTCTCCGGTTGACACCGTTGTCCGACCCTGCAGATTGGTTGGAATTTGTAATTTCTTCCGATGACATTTAACTGTCTCCTTTCTGCACGCTTATTTGGACAATGGACGCAGCGGCCTGATATAAATATTTCGGTACGCTATCGGGCCATGATCACCCTGCAACATCAGAGGATTCGTAGCAGCTTCCGGATGTTTCATCGCCGCGGTCGTCGGCCCTTCTCTCTCAACATTCTCGTGAATCAGCACTCCATTGTGGAGCACACGGAGAACCTTAGCGTTGGCGATTTTTTTGCCTTGTTCGTCAAAACGGGGCGCCTGGAACCAGATATGGAAAGATTGCCACTGTCCTGTAGGTCTCTCAGCACGTACTTTTGGAGCAATGCCGCCGGGCTTGGCGCGATCTGTCGGGCGTTCGTAGTTGTAGACGGCGCCGCAAATATTGGTTATATGATTATCCAACTCATCCAGAGTCCTGCCATAACTGTCCCATATCTGGATCTCATATAATCCATGCAGGTACACGCCGGAATTGGATTTGTCCGAAACCATAAACTCAAGATACAACTCTACATCACCAAATTTCTCTGTTGTGACAATATCCGAAGGGACAGGTTTGAAATCGGTCGCAGTGTTCACAATGCGGTCGCCCGGACCAGGCCGGGCCTTTAACTGCTGTGGATTATCCGGACCGCCCCAGAACACAGCCCGCGTGGTGGTCCATCCTTCTCTCTCAGGATTCTGATACTGCCAGCCGTCGAGGTTCTTGCCGTTCAGCAACGGCTTCCAGCCGTCCTCCAGCAAATATGGCGGATCGCCATGATGATTGCCGTCATTGACCGGCGGAAGGTTAGCCCCGAAAGCCGGTAAAAACAAAGCTACAGCAAAGACAAAGCCAATAAGGAAATTTTTCATTTGTGTGCTCCTCGAATTATTTGTAAATGCGCCATCCTGGTTAGTTTGCGCATCCCGGCGTCAAGCTCAACAGATAAAAGCTTTACTACACACGATTGGGTATTATAGTCCATCACACAGGTAAAGTACAAAAGTTTTTGGGTAGAAGCAACTACTTAGAACTATTGCCGCTGTCGGCCTTTACAAAAACGATAACCTACTATACTACCCTTTTTACTACTCTATATTATAATTTCTGACATGCCACAAGCATAACGACTCGGATCGACTGGGTAAGGGTGACTCCGTAGAATTGCGTCTGGGACACGGACGCTAATACAGCAATAGTGAAGATTAAGAGCCTCTAACAAAATGAACTTTGTTAAAAGGAGCCAATATACTACAAATAAAAAAGCAACATTAGGAAGAATAGAGATACGGGTGCGATTAGTTAATTGGGCCATAAATTATCAGACGTTGCTTTATGAGAAGTAGCACAAAAATGTTATGTTGTGACAAAAAAGCGACACTAAAAACAAATGTTATCAGATATTTTCCAGAATTTGCCAAGTTCTATATACCAAGTTACGAAACTCAAATCCTATAGCCATCTTCTGAAGATATCAGCCAAAATAATGAACCGATGTCACTATATGTATGCTGCATAGCGCGAGCTGTAAATAAACATTCAAACGCTGCAGTCAAATCTTTCACTGTAATGCTGCGCTGTACATCAATGGGTAAAAGTTCTCTGGTAAACTCATTTACTATCAGCGTTCCCTGATAAAATAGAGCGTTTGGTATGTTGCTATATCCACCGTCAATTGAAAATGCCTTTACAGGTAATTTAAGTTTTTTTGCAGCATCTCGAGTGGTTGTGGGGAAAGATTGGTTCCGATTAAGGGGACCGGACGAATAATGCCACGGTACAGCTTGTCTAACTGGAACATAAAAATAAGGAACAAAAACATAGGAGAATTTAGGTCATTTTCAAAAGTAATATTACAGTTTATTTGTCTGAGTTCCTGCAGAATACTAATGACATATTCAATGTTCATAAGGCTGCTTATAAGTCAGGATTTAGGGCGAAACTTTGAAAATTCTCTCATAATCTTTGAAATAATTACAATCGATTCGACCGTCTATACTTATTTCGTGGGATATGTTAAAATCACAGCTTATAATCTTGCAATTGTTTCGAGAGGCAGGTAAGTCAAACCTGCTTGGGGCACGTGATTAAGGATTTAAATATATAGCGAATCAGCAGTAACAGCCCCTCTCCGATTAATAGCTGATTTTTGTATTTTATAACCTGTCCGCCTGTTGCAAACTTACAGGTTTCTGCCCAATCTTTTTTGATTGTATGATAGATTTTGGTAAAATGATATTTTTAACAATATTCGTACGACAGTGATAAAGCTGCTAATAAGCTTTGCTGGGAAAAACAGATGAAAAAGCACATTTTCGTGTTACTTGTTCTTGGAATTATCGCAGCCGTCGGCTGGCAGGCGTATAGACGAATCACCGCCTCCAGCAGGATGGGACCGCGTCGATCAGCAGCCGCGGTTGCTGTTGAAATTCAACCGGTTCGTAAAGACATAATCAAGGACATTGGGGTATTTACCGGCTCTCTCATTCCGAAATCACAGTTCACAGTTGCACCGAAAGCAGCCGGCTGGCTTAAAAAACTCCTCGTCAATGTCGGCGATACGGTGCAACGAAATCAGGTGATAGCAATCCTTGAAGACGAGGAATACCAACAGCAGGTAGAACAGGCCAAGGCTGAATTACAGGTCGCTAAGGCAAATGCTGAAAATAGCGACAGTGACCTCGACCTTGCCCAGCGTGAATACGAAAGAGCAAAAGCGCTTCGCGAAAAACAAATCGCCTCCGCCTCCGAGCTGGAAGAAGCCGAAGCTTCCTATAATTCTTCTCAGACGCAACTGAAGGTGTCACTTGCTCAGGTGTCTCAAAAAGAAACCGCTCTAAAAGCAGCCGAGCTAAGACTATCATATATGAGGGTTCAGGCATTCTGGGAAGATGGCGACCAAACCAGAGTCGTCGGTGAAAGATTCGTGGATGAAGGCGCGCTATTGCAGGCCAATCAACCTATAGTCTCTATCCTCGAAAATAAGCCCTTAACGGCTGTCGTTTACGTTGTGGAAAGGGACTACCCGAAAGTTAGTGTCGGCCAGCGCGCCGTTATTACCACAGATGCCTATCCCGGTAAAACTTTTACCGGCGGCATAGTACGCATAGCGCCGCTTCTTAAGGAAAGCTCTCGACAGGCAAGAGTAGAAATGGAAATCCCTAATTCGGAAGAACTACTGCGGCCAGGTATGTTTATAAGGGCCAGGATTGAGTTTGCAAGTCATGATAACGCCACGATTGTTCCTCTCGCCGCTTTGGTCAGAAGAGACGGTCGGCAAGGTGTTTTTACCGCTGATAGAGATAATCTTAAAGCCCGATTTATCCCTGTGACGGTGGGGATAATCAACGGTGAATGGGCTGAAATCTTAAAACCATCCAACTTTGGCAGTTCAGGATATGCCATCACAATGGGCAATCATCTTCTCGAGGACGGCTCCGACATCACATTGTCGGAAAAGGCGCTTCAAAAAGAAGCCAAATCGGCGACAGGCACAACCGGCACCGGGTCAGGAGACACGCAATGAGGATATCACACTTTTCCGTCCACCGACCCATATTTACAATTATGGTCGTGCTGATAGTTATACTTCTGGGTACAGTCTCGCTGCTGCGGCTGCCGATTGACCTTATGCCCGACATTTCATATCCGACCTTGAGCATTTCCTGCTCTTACGAGAACGCAGGACCCGAGGAAATCGAAGAGCTGATAACGCGACCGATTGAGGAGGCTATGAGCGCTGTACCCGGCGTAGAAGAGGTAAGCTCAATATCTGTCGAGGGCCGGGGTACGGTTCGCGTGACATTCTCCTGGGGAACTGATCTCGACGCTGCTGCAAATGACATCCGGGACCGTTTAGACCGTGTTGTCCAGCGTCTGCCGGAAGAGGCCGACCGGCCCACGCTTCGCAAGTTCGACCTAGCGAGCTTTCCGATATTGATTCTGGGCGCATCCAGCAAATTGGACCGCATCCAAACCCGGCAGATTATCGAAGACCAAGTCAAATATCGCCTCGAACGCGTGCCAGGCGTTGCAGCCGTTGACATCTGGGGCGGACTCGAGCGAGAGATTCATGTCAGTCTCGACCCGGCTAAAATTAACGCACTGGCCATACCACTGGACAGAATCATCACCAGCATACGCGAAGGAAACGTAAACATCCCCGCCGGAACTATTGAAAGGGGAAATTTTGAAGTCACCGTTAGAACACCCGGCGAATATGCCGACCTTAAGCAACTGGAAGACACGGTTATTACGATTCGTCAAGGTGTGCCTATTCAGTTGAAAGAAATCGCCACTGTAGCAGATTCCTGGCAAAAAATCACAAGGATTGTCCGGGTGAACGGTGAGCCGGGCATAAGGCTATCGGTCAATAAACAATCCGGCAAGAACACGGTTGAGGTCGCCCGTGGCGCGCTTAAAGAACTTGAGCGCATCAACCGTGACATACCACAGATAAAAATAATATCCATAATTGACACATCCGATTATATCCGGCGCTCTATTAGTAATGTAGGCTCTTCCGCGGTTTATGGAGGTATTTTAGCCGTAATTATATTGCTCGTGTTTCTGCGTAATGTACGAAGCACAGTAATCATAGCCACTGCGATTCCTGTCTCAATCATCGCCACTTTTGCATTACTTTATTTCGGCGGCTTCACACTCAACATTATGACCCTGGGCGGACTTGCTCTGGGAATCGGGATGCTTGTTGATAACGCAATTGTGGTTCTGGAGAATATTTTCCGCATCAGGGAGACACAGCAATCGCGGGAGCTGGCATCGATTGACGGCACGGAGGAGGTGACATCCGCCATCATAGCCAGCACACTGACTACGATGGTTGTCTTTCTGCCGCTGGTTTTTATGCGTGGTATGTCCGGCGTGATGTTCAAACAGCTCTCGGTTGTTGTTGCTTTTTCCCTTTTTTGCTCTTTGGCGGCGGCCCTTACAGTTGTGCCGATGCTTTCGGCGCGTATCCTACCTTCGGCCTTACAAGATTTGGCACAGAGAAAAGGATTTGGGGCTAGGATATTTGAAATCAGCGGGCAATTTTTAAGTCATCTGGAGGACAACTATAAGAAGCTGCTTCATATTGCCTTGAATCATCGTGCTATTGTCGTTGTTCTTGCCATCCTTTTAATGGGCTTAAGTGCGATGCTGATTCCGTATGTCGGTGCAGAGTTGATGCCGGCCACGGATGAGGGTGAGGTAAGGGTCGAGGGCGAGATGCAGGTCGGTACACGTCTGGATTTGTTAGATGAGAAATTCAAACTCATCGAGTCGATTGTTAATGAATCCGTGCCTGAAATCCAGAATGTGGTGTCAAGCGTTGGTGGCTCCGGATGGCGTGGAGGTGGCGGTCATACCGGAAGGATCCGAATTTCGCTGAAACCACAGTCTCAGCGAACAAGGCCCAGCGAGCAGGTTGCTGCTGACCTGCGTCACAAGCTGGGTAACATACCTGGAATGATTATCCGCACCCGTGCCGGCCAGGGACTATTTATTCTCCGTATGGGAACGTCTCAGGGTGACAGAGTAGAAGTCGAAATCCGAGGCCACGATTTAGAAATGGCGGATATGCTTGCTCAGCAGGTAAAAAGTCTCGTTGAATCAATCGAAGGAGTCACCGATGCACGAATAAGCAGGGAATCCGGAAATCCGGAGGAACTGATTTTTATAGACCGTCAGAAGGCCGCCGATATGAATCTGACAGTTTCAAAAATCGCCAATGCTCTTCAAACCATCCTCTCAGGCACAAGGGCCGGCTATTATCGCCAGGCAGGTGACGAATATACAATCTTGGTCAAACTCAGAGAAGCCGAGAAGATGAATTTGAGTGAAATTCTTGATCTGACGTTGACCAATTCCGACGGCCAGCCCGTAGTTCTTAAAAATGTCGTAAGCACAGGTCCGCGAAACGGCCCCGTCTTAATCGAGCGAAAAGACCAGGAGCGCATCGTGACGGTCTCCGCCGACATCAGTGGAAGGGATATGGGTTCGGTGCTGTCGGATATCCGTGATAAGCTGCAATCTGTGCCTGTACCGCGTAACTTTACCATTGGCTTTGGTGGTGATTACGAAGAGCAGCAGAAGTCATTTCGCGAGCTTTCACTTAGCTGTGTTCTGGCGCTGGTGCTGGTCTATATGGTGATGGCCTGTCAGTATGAATCTTTACGCGATCCGTTCGTCGTTATGTTCTCGGTGCCGTTAGCAGCAATAGGAGTAATCCTAATGCTCTTTTTCACGGGAACGACCTTTAACATCCAGTCATTCATCGGAAGCATTATGCTTGGTGGAATCGTGGTCAACAATGCGATCCTTCTGGTTGACCATACAAATCTGTTGCGCCGTAGGGACTCAATGCCGATTCGCGAAGCTATTGAAGAAGCCGGACGAAGGCGCCTAAGGCCGATTCTTATGACAGCTTCCACGACCGTTTTTGGCCTTTTGCCTTTGGCTCTTGGCCTTGGTGAAGGAGGTGAAGCTCAGGCCCCGATGGCAAGGGTTGTCATCGGAGGATTGCTCAGCTCAACTTTTATCACATTGGTATTTGTTCCGGTTGTTTATTCGATTTTTGAACGTCGTCGTC
>CAZVUF010000149.1:0-6910 GCA_964629355.1 uncultured Pirellulales bacterium
CTATCGGGCTCGAAAATATGGTCGTAGCCCACAGCCCCGACGCCACCTTAGTATGCCGTATTGACCAGACTCAGCGACTAAAGGAACTGCTTGAACTGTTAAAGCAGCACCGCGGCGAGAAATTTCTGTAGCTCTGCCACAGGTAGCAGCACTTATAATGAGATATCTGGCAATAGATTACGGCGAAAAACGCACCGGCTTAGCGATATGCGACGCCAGTGAAACAATTATCACACCTCTCACGATAATCCACGGTCAAAAGGAGCTTCCTAAAAGAATAGCCAATATAATCAGGAAAGAAGGAGCCGAAGCCATCGTATTAGGGCTGCCTTTGAATATGGATGGTTCCGAAGGCTCTCAAACAAAAATTGCACTGAAATTCGCTAAACGGCTTAGCAAGCACCTGGATATTCCTATCCACTTACAGGATGAGCGACTGAGCAGTTTTGACGCCGAGCAAAAACTCGCTCCTGCCAAATTGACAAGAAGCAAAAAGAAAAAACTGCTCGATGCCGTCGCAGCGGCCTCAATATTAGAAGCCTTCCTCGAACAGAAATAATATAGCACTCCTGTATTACATATAAAGAGCCGCGACCGTGAGGGAGCGGTCCACCTGCGGCAATTTTTGATATCATTTTAAGACAAATATTGTTACTAAAAAGGCTTGCAAATCAAGCAAGAGCCATTATAATAACCGTTTTGATTTATTTATTTTGTCTTAAAGTGAATATATTTTCTATTTTGTATCTTGAGCATCGTGAACGGATTGCATTTTGTACACGCTACAAACTGCAATTTTGAAAGCACATCTTAAGTGAACGCAAAATAGAAGTAATCATGAAAGGTTTATGCAAAAAATGTTAACGAAGCAGGAAAAAGAAAAAATTATTGGTGATTTTCAAACTCAGGATGGAGATACCGGCTCGCCCGAAGTACAGATTGCTCTGCTTACAGAAAGGATTAGTAATCTTACCGAGCATCTCAAGACTCATCCCAAAGACCATACATCCAGGCGAGGCTTGTTAAAAATGGTCGGTGCCAGGGCGGCATTACTCAAATATATAGGCAATAAAGATGTTGACCGTTATCGAGAAGTCATATCTCGGCTCGGCTTGAGAAAATAGATACAAAATCTGAAAGCACGAATTTATCGGAATTATAAAACTAAAGCAAGAGGCTGAGACCCTTGATTTCACAAACCTTATATTTTTAACTTAGAGTCTTGCAATATTATTGAGGTAATTTATGTTTGATGTCTATAGAGTCGAAAAGCAGATTGGGGGCAGAACCCTATCGATTGAAACCGGCAAAATTGCTAAACAAGCGGATGGAGCTGTAGTAGTTCAATACGGCGAGACCGTCGTTCTTGTTTCTGTCGTAACCGCACCACCCAGAGGTGAAGATGCCGATTTTTTCCCCCTCAGTGTTGAATATCGCGAAAAGACCAGCGCAGCAGGCAAATTTCCGGGCGGTTTTATTAAACGCGAGGGAAGGCCAAGTACAAAAGAAATTGCAACAGCAAGGATGATAGATAGACCGATTCGACCGCTGTTTCCTGATGGTTATATGCAGGAAGTGCAGATTATAGCCTCCGTTTTAAGCGCCGACCGCGATAATGACCCTGATGTGCCGGCCATGATAGGAGCAAGCGCAGCGCTTACCATTAGCAAAATTCCGTTTTTGGGACCTATGGGAGCCTGTAGATTAGGCAGAATAGATGGCCAGTTTGTGGTGAATCCCACGCATAAGCAAATGGCGGTTAGCGACCTTAATCTGCTTCTTGGTGGCCATAAAGAAGCAATAAACATGATTGAGGTCGGAGCCAAAGAAGTCTCCGAAGATTTAATTGCTGATGCCGTTCTGACAGCCCAGGAAATCATCGTCCAGTTGTGTGAGATGATCGAAGAGCTGCGCGAGAAAGCCGGTGTCGAAAAGGAAATCCCGCTTGTGGAGATAGACGAAGAGCTTTATTCGCACATTAATTCTCAAATAAAGGGCAAGTTACGCGAGCTTAAGCAGATACCGAGTAAGCAGCAACGCCAAAAATCTATACAAGAACTGTTTGAACAAGTTAGCGAACAATACGGTGCTGACGATACGATGATTCAATCCGATAGTTTAGCTTCAAATGCCACAGAGCTGAAATGTAGTACAGTAATGCTCAAGCGAATCTTGGAAGGGATAGAATGCCAGGTTGTTCGCAAGATGTTACTGGAGGGCAGGCGACCTGACGGCAGGGGCTATCAGGATGTTCGTCCTATTACGTGCGAAGTAGGTATTCTACCCAGAACTCATGGCTCAGCATTATTTACACGAGGAGAAACGCAAGCTTTAACCAGTGTAACCTTAGGCACCATCAGAGATGCGCAAATTATAGATGGTTTGTTAGATGAATACGCACAGAATTTTACCCTTCACTATAATTTTCCGCCGTTTTCTGTTGGCGAGGTGCGTCCTGTTCGCGGACCCGGCCGCAGGGAAATCGGTCACGGAGTCCTTGCAGAACGTGCTCTTGAGCAGGTAAGGCCGCCTGAGGATAAGTTTGCTTATACCGTACGTGTGGTCTCAGATATTACCGAGTCCAACGGCTCAAGCTCTATGGCCTCGGTTTGCAGCGGTTCTTTAGCCCTTATGGACGCCGGCGTTCCAATCAATAAAGCAGTCGCCGGTATATCGATCGGCATGGTCAGTGATGAAAAGGGCAGATATGAATTACTGACGGATATTATTGGCGAAGAAGACCATTTTGGTGATATGGACTTTAAGGTTGCCGGCACTGTTGAAGGTATTACGGCGATACAGCTTGATCTCAAGGCCAGGGGTTTAAAGCATGAAGTGATGATCGAGGCCTTACAGCGTGCAAAAACGGCTCGCCTGGAAATACTGAAGATTATGAATAGTGTCATCAGTGAGCCCAAAGCTGAATTAAGTAAGTATGCACCGAAGTTGATAACTGTAGAGATAGACCCCGAGTATATTGGTAAGGTAATCGGCCCCGGTGGGAAAATGATCAAAAGCATCCAGGAGCAAACCGAAACCACTATTGAAATCGAGGAGGACGGAACTATTTATATAAGCTGCCTGGGTGGTGATGGTCACCTCAAGGCTAAAGAAATTATCGAATCACTTACGCAACCACCACAGGTAGGCAAGATTTACAACCAGTCAAAAGTGGTATCAGTGAAGGACTTCGGTGTATTCGTCGAAATTACACCCGGTGTTGAAGGCCTCTGCCATATTAGTGAGTTAAGCAATGGTTATGTCAAGAATACTGAGGATGTCTGTAAAGTAGGTGACATAATACCTGTAAAGCTAATAGCGATTGACGAGCAAGGCCGACTTAAACTTTCCCGTAGAGCAGCCCTTGCTGAGCTGCGTGAAGAAGTGGAAAGCAAGCCGGTAGGGAAAAAATAATAAATTGACCGCCAGAACATAATGGGCGAAAAAGTTAATAAAAGATAAATCATCCACTTTAAATTATAGCTTTACATTTCCTTTTTATGTTTTCAGCTTCTGAAGAGTTTAATCAGAGAGGAAGTAATGGAAATCGGCACCTTCAGGAGCTCGAAGAGCTGAGCAAGCTGACGGGTGCCCTTGCCCATGAAATCAAAAATCCCCTCTCTACCATTAAGATTCATTTGAAGCTCATTAAAGAAGATTTTGAGAATTCGAATTTTGATGAGCACAGCGGCATCGGTGCCGATGCGGATAAGCAAAAGCTCACAAGGGCGCTTAGAAAAATAGCTGTGGTACAAAAGGAAACAGATAGACTTGAGCATATCCTCGAGAGCTTCCTACGTTATATTCGCATGACGGAGTTACAGATGGCTTCGGTTGATATTAGTGAGCTTGTAAGCGACATGGTTGATTTCTACTCACCGCAGGCTTACAGTCATTCAATAACTATCCGACAAAGCTTACATAAAAAGCCACTTGTCTGCAGAATTGATGCAGATATGCTGAAACAAGCGCTATTGAATCTGCTTATTAACGCCCAGCAGGCAATGAGCAATGGCGGAGAGCTTATAATCAGAACGAGCAATCAGGGCAAAGAAGCCATCATTCAAATCAGTGATACCGGCAGTGGTATCGCACCGGAGAAGCTCCCCTTTATCTTCGATGCCTATCATTCGTTCCGGCCTCAGGGAAGTGGATTGGGTTTGCCTACAGCAAAAAAAATAATTGAGGCGCATAAAGGAACAATAGCCGTTGACAGTGAGTTAGGCAAAGGGACATCATTTACTATAAAATTGCCTTTGCTTGTTAACGACGTAAGCCGTAAAGAGGTATCAACTTGAAAGAAGAAAGTGTAATTTTGGTTGTTGACGATGAGCGAGATCACGCGGATGGAATCGTTGAATCGCTCGAAAAATTACCTGTCAAGGCAATCGCTGTTTACAGTGGCAAAGATGCTTTAGAGATTGTGCGCAATCAACGGGTCGATGTTGTTGTTACCGATTTGAAGTTAAACAACAGCTTCGACGGATTGACGATACTGGAAGAGGCAAAGAAACATGACATCAGAACAGAAGTAATCTTAATAACCGCTTACGCAACTATTGATACCTGTAAACAAGCCATAAGACAGGGGGCATTTGATTACCTTGTTAAGCCGATTGATATTGATTATCTTCGTACATTGGTTATACAGGCCAGCCGAAAAGCTTCGTCGGCTTATGTTCGACAGGCCGAACCTGACAAAGCAATAGAGCAGGATTTCGAATTCAATGGAATGTACAGTACAAGTCCCTCTATGAAAGGTATATTCGAAGTTCTAAGACGTGTAGCACCGACCAATATATCCGTCTTAATAGAAGGTGAGTCAGGAACAGGCAAAGAGCTGCTGGCCAGAGCGATACATGATAATTCACATCGTCGGGATAAGCCGTTTAGCCCCGTCAATTGTGCCGGTCTGACCGAGACCCTGCTTGAGAGCGAATTATTCGGCCATGCGAAAGGTGCCTTTACAGGAGCAGCCTCCGACAGAAAAGGTTTATTTGAAATAGCCGATAAAGGGACGCTGCTGCTGGATGAAATCGGTGATATGCCGCTGAACATGCAAGCCAAGCTGTTACGTGTTATTGAAGATGGCGTTGTCATACCGGTAGGTTCGAATAAACCAATAGTAGTGGATGTTCGTATCATAAGTGCAACAAACCATGATTTGACAAAGCTCATAGAAGAAAAAAAATTCAGGCAGGATTTATACTTTAGAATCAAGGGTGTAAACATTTCTCTTCTACCTCTGCGCGACAGGGCTGAAGATATCCCGGCTCTTGCAGAATATTTTCTCAAGGAAGCATCTTCTGAAACAGGCTCAAAAGTCACCGGTATAACCGATGCTGCCATGATGACTCTTTGCAGCTTCGACTGGCCTGGTAACATTCGACAATTGCGAAATTGTATCAAGACGATGGTTGTGATGTGCGACAGGGACAAGATTGACATGGCCGACATTCCACCTGAAATAGCAAAGAGGCCTCAATTGGCCGCCGGCAGCAGGGCAGCACTTGATTTGTCGGGTTTGTCATTGAATGACCTGGAAAAACAAGCTATCATGGAAACGTTGACAAAAACTCAAGGCAACCGTGAGAAAGCTGCAAAAATCCTCGGCATCGGCGAAAGAACCCTCTACAGAAAAATCAAAGAATATAACCTTTAGCACCTGTCTTCTTTACTCCTTCCTACAATTAGCTTTAACAGGCTTAACTTAGTTCTGTGAAAATAAGCATGTTCTATCAGACTTTTTTCTTGACGTTCTTCTCTAAAGCAGGTATATTCTTTAATTAGAAGAGGTTGAGAAAGCTTTCGAAAGTTTCATCTCAAGCTTTCCCCGTGCTTTAGAATTAGCTTGAAAGGAGGGTGAAGATGCCGAAGTGGCAAAAAGCCAATATCTCTCTGCTGAGTTTTGTTGTCATTCTCATCATCTCAATAATCCCCCCGGCGGTGAAAGCAGCTCCGTCATTCGACATTGACTGGATTGCTATTACATGGTGTAAGGATCACTTGGATGGTACAGCTGCAACGAATCCATGGTCTTTCGAGATATGGGTGGACGTTAAGGATCCAATCAGCTTAGATCATATCGACATTTTTAAGCCGGTAGGTCCCTCTACGTCCTTTACAACGCTATCTACAGCTAATGATTGGGAGTTTTCTTCAGGAGACTATGCTACCTTTGACGCTCTAAAAGTAGATTATCCATTAGGAATCTATACACTCGAATTTTACAATGCCAGCAGTGGTCTAATCAACACCTGGAACACTCCAAACTCCAGCTCACTCACCGAGCCTACGGGCCTCGTCGATTTCACTAATCCGTCCGTGAATGGTCAGACTGGTATAAATACTAATCCGACATTCACCTGGACTGGCAGTAGTGGCGGAGATACCTTAATGATGGGATTAAGCGAAGGTGGTAATGACCTTTATTGGGAAGCACCTGTCTCAATAGGTGAAACTTCATGGACACCGGGATCTCTGACGGCCGGTCTCGAGTACACGCTTGAGGTCTCGATCATCAATATTTACAACTTACAATCTGGCCCTGCCTTCCCAACAACGACCGTTAGCAGCGACACTTTTAAATATTCTGTCATGATTGAGCACCTTAACATGATAGAGTTCACCACTACCACCATCCCCGCCCCCGGTGCTTTTCTGCTTGGCGGCATAGGCTTAGGATTTGTCAGCTGGCTGCGCAGACGCAGAACGCTATAGGCTATTTGATCAAATGACAATAAGAGGCTTTGAGTATCTGCTCGAAGCCTTTTTTCTTACTTACTCGAAAGCAAGCCTTCGTATAAACATTAGCCAAAACTGGCGGCAACCGCGAGCAAGCTGCGAAAATCTTAGACATCGGCGAAAGAACACTATACCGCAAGATTAAAGAATACAACCTTTAGTATTG
>CAZVUF010000150.1:0-6859 GCA_964629355.1 uncultured Pirellulales bacterium
GAACTCTGATGCTCCGGAAAGGGATTCTGAGCCCTCATAAGAGGTGTCAGAAGAAACAAATCAATATAATCAATGCCGCACCATATATTGTCGTCGGGCCACAAGCCTTCCACAAATTCATGTGTGAATTGAATACCGAGCTTATGATTGTTCACAGCGGGACCAACCGCATTACTGTCAACGGCAAATGTCGCATATATAGACTGTTGTGACAAATCTACAGTTGTTGTAGCGAATACTATCCGCTCTCCTGCATCATCATAATATAGTTGTGCCAACAGATTGCTACCTTGCCAGGTGGATCGGGCGTCAAATATCAACTCAAACTGATCTCCCTCCATCATAAGAAAATCAGTAAGGTTGAAAATCAAGGCACTTTTGCCCATAAAGGCAGTATAAATTCCATCGGTGGGTGTCCAGCCTTCTTCCACGCCTGCCGAAGTGGTCAGGTCTACTCTCGCCCAACCTGGAACAGTACCTTTTTGGTCTATGTCCCTTTTGCCGGTGCCGGGCAATTCGAAGCTGTAGTTCTCAACCTCGATCTGCACAACAGCATCAGCCGGAACGTCCACTGCTAAAATCAATACCAGAACGGCATAAACTAAATAAATCGATCTTCTGCACATAATAAACCTCCCGTAAAAAGTGAAAAATTCCAAGAAATCCTGTGTCAATACACGATAAATTGTCAAAATCAAATATCAGTTTATCAATCTTAAACATGTTTATTTAATTAACATAAGGACGATAAACATTTTTACCATCACTAAACTAAGAGTGGCATAGAAAAAGATGGCGTTCCAGATTTCGGTTTTTACCTCCTTCCTTTCCAGCTCTGTATTTGTGCTATTAGTTATTAAATGAAATGTAAAATTTCCGGTTATAAGCCTTAAATTCTAAATCTGAACTTGCGTTCTATATTATATAAAATTTCTTGAAACAAACCCAGAAAATTAAACTTCTCAGACTGTAAAAATCAGCAGAACTTAACATCTCCTCTCTACTAACTGCTAAAAACAAGTTTTTTATAAAACTCGATGCTATATTCTAATGATATTATAAACAATTAAAGCTATAAGCAGTCGTTATTTTGCGCAAAAAATTCTTCCTTTTGCGCATTACCATCGCAGGCATAGCAGAGACAGAACGTAATCAGGACCTGACAGCTTGCCACCCTGCTTTTAGTGGATTAAATTATTTTAGAACAGATTATACAAAGAAAGAAATGTTGCTGCCAAAAGGGCATACTGTATACTGCTATTCTTATGAAAATTGCCACTTTTAACGTTAACTCATTACGTGCTCGATTACACATAGTGCCTCAGTGGCTGGCCAAATATCAGCCGGACGTTTTATGCCTACAGGAAACCAAGGTTCAGGATGTCGATTTCCCAACCGATGAGCTTGATAAGACAGGCTACAAATATGTCTTCAAAGGACAAAAAAGCTATAATGGCGTGGCAACTTTTAGTAAAAGCCCAATAACAAAAGTAGAATTTGGTTTTCATAATGAGCCAAAAGACGAAGCTCGTCTGATTAAAGCAGAAATCAACGGCATTGTGATTGTCAACACTTATGTCCCTCAGGGTGTTTCGCCCGATTCAGATAAATTTCAGTACAAATTGGAATGGTTCGACCGCCTTTATGCTTTTTTCAAAAAACATTTCTCGCCATCAGATGCCATCATCTGGGTAGGAGACCTCAATATCGCACCGCAGCCGATAGATGTTTACGATCCGGATGCCTTATGGGGACATGTTTGTTTTCATCCGGAGGTTCAAAAAGCACTGGATAAAGTTTTAAAGTGGGGTTTTGTAGATGTATTCAGACTCCATTGCAACGAGGCCGGCCAATACACTTTCTGGGATTATAGACTGCCGAACTCTTTCAAACGTAATCTCGGCTGGCGTCTGGATCATATCATGGCTACAAAGCCATTGGCTGAAAAGTGCACCGCATGTTACATAGATAAAGAACCTCGGACCGCAAACCGACCAAGCGACCACACACCACTTATCGCCGAGTTCAATTTATGAACACAAGTACACCACCAAGTCAATAGAATATGACCTGCACACCATTCCCCCATTTTGGATATTCAATGTTCAATGTGTTATATTTCTTTGCCACAGGATATGGCAGCAAATACCAGCCCCCCCTTCTGCCTTTGAAAGAAGACACAGGAAAGCTTAAAAACAGAAAAGGGCCGTAAATAGCGAATTTACAGCCCTTTCTTCAGTGTTTAGCCAATTCCCGATCCATTCGGGGGGAATCTCAGTACGCACTGTTGCGCTATTAGTGTCCCCAATGCCAGCTAATTATTCTGACGGTATCAATGCCGTAGAAGTACTGACCGTCTACATACCTGCCGACCACCATAAAGTCCACCAAGCCATTCTCAGGGATAGCAGCCGTTACATCGTCCTTTGGGAAGAATCCATAGATGCTGACGTTTAACTTTCCCCATCTGCACCACGAAACACTCCATTGATATGTTGCCTCAATGTAATCTGGACTATCACCTGGAAAGAGCATAAGGGGCTCATCCATATCGATGTCTTCTTCGGTAATACCTTCAGGGAAACGAATCACTGCTAATATATATTGCAGTATACCGTCGCGGTTAATTATTTGCGGGACTATCCGAATGTTCGCTTCCGCTGCTTCCACTACTGTCACGGTCGCCTGGCAAGTAGACTCGTTGTCGGAAATATCCGTAGCCGTGAAGTTTACTATCGTATCTCCGGGTGGAAAGATAGACGGGGCGTCATTGGCAATTACCGGATTGGGATCGCAATTGTCAGTTGCCGAGGCGCCGGCTAAGAAGGTCTGGATTCGCTCGTCTTCAACTGGCACTCCGTCTTCTGGACCCTGGAGTTCAATCTCAAGGTTTCCCGGACAACTAATAATAGGCGCAGTCGTGTCCACAACCGTAATTGTCACCGTATCCGGGTCGGAGTCCTCCTGTCCGTCGTTAACAATAAGGGTTATCACATAATCACCCTGACATCCGACCAGCGTAACGGTCGGATTTGGGCCGCTCGCAGGGCTTTCGAGAAAAGACCCTGTCCATAAATAGGTCAGCGAATCCTCGTCTGGGTCGGACGAGCTGGTCCCGTCCAGTGTGACTTGCGTCCCTTCAGGGCTCTGGCATGCGCATTCGACTGTTTGGTCAGGCCCGGCATCTGCAGTTGGCGGATTATTGGCCGGGCCATTAACCGTTACTGTTACAGTAGCTGTGTCCGTATCTTGACCGTCATCGACCGTATACTCAAAAGTATCTGTCCCGACGAAGCTTGTATCAGGCGTGTAGGTTACGGTATTATCGCCATTGATCGCCACATCGCCGCCGTTACTGCCCTGTGTAACAGAATCCACAAAAAGCGTGTCACCTGGATCCGGATCGGAATCGTTTGCCAATACATCGATTGTCACAGGCGTATTCATTAATGTTTCAGCACTGTCATCGACCGCCTCAGGCGGATTATTCGACGACCCACCTATATCGACAAGATAAATTGAGATGTCGCTGTAGAAGAGCAGATTGATTTGACTTTCATCTTCATATAAGCCCGTTAGTGTCCCGCTTCCACCGTCCGGTGCCCACTCGCCCGCAGAGATTGGCTCGCCGTCCACGGCGAAGTCCGTGCCGTAAACGGTGACTGCCGCACCGTCGGAGACGTTGATGGCACTCCACTCACCAATACTGCCGCCATAAATGTTGACAGTGCTGCCGCCGTAAGCATAGACTCCATATTCAACATAGGCTCCGCTGTACATATTTAGGGTGCCGTACACTTCCACCCAGTCGCCCGTAACCGCATAGTCCAGATCTAGGTTATCGCCAGCACCAACTACCAATGCATTGCATGGACTGCCACATATTAAAACCGCCATAATAATCCATAAAATTTTAGAAAATCCCACACCAATAGATTTGTTCTTGTTTTTCATAACCTTGCTCCTTTCCGAAAAATGAATAAATAAAATGTTTAATCTCCCCTCCCTTTTAGGGCGTATGTAAGAACCCTATTATTGATTACATTTAAACAAATTCTTTAAAATTTGCAAGGTGTAATAGAAAAAAACTTAGCCATATTGGTAATATCATTGCGTAATTAGCAGCAGTCATATTAAGCAAATATCCTATAAAAAGACTATAAGCTTTCAATGTATTACCGACATGGTTGGCTCCCAATAGAGCACAGAATATCGTCTTTAACGTTCGAAAGGCACACAGTCAGTTCTGGGCATATATCAAAACAGGATCCCTGAAATTTACTGAGAGAGATTAGCTCACTTTGCCAATGCGCCTCGAGCAAATACGGATACTGGCGGCGCAGAACAAGTGCCCACAGTTTCTGAAAAACACCGGTGTTGATCCACTCCTGAGATCGCGAACGTGCTGTGCCGCTGGAACAAATACCAATCTCATTCGCACAAAACATTACTTTCGTTGCACTTATCGGCCCAAGCAAAAGATAATAAACATTTTTTTAACAAAAACCGATTCCACGTCAACAAAACCTCCAATAAACATATAGCCAATCAAAGTCGACCCTGCTATTAGCCGATATATAAGATACGTATTGAACCATAAAAAATGCGTTCTATTTAGGGGGGTTGAAAAATGAGAAGAAAGGCTTTTTCTCTCGTTGAGTTAATGTTAGTCGTAGCCATCCTGGGCATACTTGGGGCAATCGTTTTTCCTTCGTTCCAGAATAATGTTACAAATGCCCGCGAATCTGCTGCCAAAGACACTCTCAAGAGGGTGCGCTCGCAGATTGAAATTTACAAATTGCGGCACAAAGGATACGCGCCAGGATACACAAATGGCAACCCCATATCAGAAGCGACCATGCAAACGCAACTGATCGGGACGACTACCGAAGCAGGCATGGCTTTATCCAATCCAGTGCCCGCGGCCCCGTTCATTCACGGGCCCTACTTGAAGAGCCTGCCGGTGAACCCTTACAACAAGCTATCGAACATCGCTTATGTAGACGTGGAAACTGCCTTCTCCGAGGCGGTGGACGGCACGTCCAGTGGTTGGCTATACAAAAAAGAGACGGCTGAATTTAAGATTAACTGGACGGGCCAGGACAGCGAAGGCGTCAACTTCTACGATTACTAAGCCTGCAAGATTAGCAAGTTAATCGGCATACAGCATAGATAGGGAATCCCGCACCGCAATTAAACCCTGTGGCCAGACTGTACTTGTAACCGAGTTTGATTCGTAAAAAACTGGGGAACAAGGATTCGAACCTTGACTAACTGATCCAGAGTCAGTTGTGCTACCATTACACTATTCCCCAGTAATCAAAAGACATACGACCACAGCTTGGTTATTCTTTTAAATTCCCACTTAATCTACACAAAACAGCCCTGCATTGCAAGTTTATACTTTATGTTAATAGGCATAAAACCGCTCTTGGCAGCCTGAAAAATCCACTCATAAACGTAAAGTATACTTAAAGCCTGCCCATGTGCAATTTTTCAAAAGTTTTTTATTGACCTGAAAATACTTTATATGGTATAAAATAATTAATCGGAGTTTATGGATTTAATCCCTGGGCACTTAATCACATGAGTAGTATAACAACGGCTCGCGTGAGGCCGTTCAAGCAGAACAAAATATGTCCTGTAGAGTAAGTATTTCTATATTTCAATTAGAAGCCGTATATGGTTTCTAAGGAAGGAGGTATAAACCCAAGCCCTAAAAAGTTCTATTTTTTCAGCATCAAGTTGAGTGAGGGTGTAAGGTTTTAATGTTTTTCATGGAGGTTGCCGGAGATGGGCATTACTAAGGCTGAAAGTCAGAATGCTCGTCGAAGACAACGGGTGTTTTGGTGTGTAGCCAAGATACCTGTGTTATTGATTTGACTTTTCTGAAGGAGGAATATTATGTGTAGGAAGTTAATTTGTTTGTTTTCTGTTGTTTTTGTGTTAACTCTGACGTGCGCCAGTTACGCCGATGTTGTGATAGGCGACTTTGAAGGGTCACTGGACGGCTGGACAGGGGCGTGGGCTGGGACTGACGATCTTGGGAACGCAACAATCGGAGCCACGTTGAATGACCAGAGTATGAGTGTTAAGGTCGGTCCTGACGATTTCTGGAAACTTCAGCGTGATGGACAGTTGAATCTGGCTGACGGCGCGACGGCGATAGCGGCTGACATAACATTTGTCGCTTCGGAATGGCCGGACCCCAATTCATGGCTCAACGCCCATAAGCTTTGTATTCAGGACCACACCACCTGGGCTTGGCAAGAGGTGGATCTTCCCGCAATAACAGTCACAAAAATCAGCGGTGCAGACCCACAAGGTCCTGATGCAGATGGAAACGTAGCGTGGTGGAAACCCGAGCTGGGTGATGCGACCTGGACCGTCTCCTGGAGCCTTGAGGGCAAGACTTTGACAAACGATGTATACAGCTTATTTATAGCATTGCAGAATACTATGATTGCCAAGGACAGTGCAGGGTTTATCTACCTCGACAATGTGCGAGTGGTCGGTGTCGCACCTGAACCGGAGCCTGTGCCAACCGGCCCGAAGGTCATCTTTGTGACGAGTGTCAAGGACAATGACCTGGACAGCGTGCAGGACGACCAAAGCTGGTTAGACTGGCTAACAGCCGAAGGCTGCGATGTGGACTTCCGCCCGGGTAACTGGATTGACCCGCTGGATGCAAACGAAATCGCCGAGCTGGAAGCTGCGGACCTGATCATTGCCAGCCGTGGCATGGCCACCGGTGAATATGATGGAGATGAGGTCGCTAAGTGGAACGCCATTACCACGCCGATTCTCTGCACCAATGCGTGGATGATCAGAAGCAACAGATGGGTTTGGATGAACTCCA
>CAZVUF010000151.1:0-6851 GCA_964629355.1 uncultured Pirellulales bacterium
TGATATTGACGCAGCCGCTAAGATATAATCACGCCAACGGGATGCTGACGTCGGTTACTGTTTGTCCGACCAAGCTGGGCGAGCCCGATACTTCTGGACGGCGCAGGCCGGAAACGGTTGAGTCGAGCGTTTATGACCTTGATATGGATATTGTAGTAGAGGCCATAGGCCAAAAGTCACCAAAGGATATTAAGGAAATTCTACCCGGTGTGGAATTGAAAGATGGCCTTATTAAAACGAAAGAAGGTTCATTGGTAACCTCTCGACAGGCAGTTTTTGCAGGCGGTGACCTTGTCCGAGGAGCATCGACCGTCGTTGCAGCAGTTGCTGATGGAATGAAGGCAGCAAAAGAAATCAATGAATTTTTGAAAAAAGCCAGATGATTGGTTAGCCCTGCCACCTGTGGGCAGGGCATTAAATATTAAAAAAGGAGATATTAAAATGGCGGAACGACCAGTAGCCATCGTAACAGGGGCAAGTCGAGGCATTGGAAAAGGTATAGCAAAGGAGCTGGCATCATTAGGTTATAATTTGGTTATCAATTACTTTGATTTTACACCTGAGGGTAAGCCCGATGATTCACGTGCGGTACAAACACAAAAGGAAATCAAGGAGCTTGGGGCTAAATGTGAAATTCTGCGAGGTGATGTAAGTAATTCTGCAGACCGCAAGAAACTTGTTGATTTGGCTAAAAGCAAGTTTGGCCGATGCGATATGCTCGTGAATAATGCGGGTGTAGCACCCTTGAAAAGGATGGACATCCTCGAAGCCACAGAGGAAAGTTACGACAGAGTGATGAACATAAACTTGAAAGGTCCCTACTTTCTAACACAATTGGTGGCCAATTGGATGATTGAGCAAAAAAAGAAATTTCCCAATAGGGCGTTTCGGATTGTAAACACAGGCTCAATGTCAGCATACACAAGCTCACCGGCGAGGGGGGAGTATTGTGTGAGCAAGGCCGGCATCGGTATGATGACAATGCTTTATGCGGATAGATTAGCTGAATATGGCATTGGAGTGTTTGAAATAAGACCGGGAATTATCGCGACCGACATGACAAGCGTGGTCAAGGACAAGTATGATAAGCTCATAGCCGAGGGACTTACGCCGATAAAGCGATGGGGGCAGCCGGAAGATATAGCGAAAGCAGTCGGTGCCATCGCTGAGGGTAGGCTCGATTTTTCCACCGGTCAGGCCATCAATGTCGATGGCGGTTTTCATCTAAGAAGACTGTGAATGTAAAATACGAAGCACTAAATCCTAAATTCTAAACAATATCGAAATTAAAATGTTCAAATTTTCAAAACCTTTGGAGTTTGGGATTTTTGTCATTTGGAATTGTTTCGGATTTCGATATTCGAATTTCGAATTTTCAGGAGTAATGGATTATGGATATTAAAAGTACAATTACAACACTGTTGAGAGATGGACTTATTCTTGTCTTTAATCAGGATAAGCTCGATGTAGTCAAAACTGCTGAAGCACTGGCCAAGGCAGGCGTAAATAACATGGAGGTGACCTGTCGGATAAAGAAACCTCTTGAAAAACTTGAAAAATTATGCAAGGAGCTTCCGGACTTTGTAGCTGGCGCTGCGAGTCTGATTGACTCATCGGAAATGCTTGCTATTTACAATAAAGTAAACGCAATCGACCCGCTGCCTTCGCTTTCGCAGGTGGCTGATGCCGGTGCGAAATTCCTTGTTTCGGCTGCGAATTTCCGGGACGAAAGCTACGGCAAATTTACTGGTGAACTACCCCTGATTCCGGGATGCGGCACAGTCACGGAAATTATCGACCAGTTCTCTAAAGGAGCGAATCTGTGCAAGATATTCCCTGCCAAGGAGTTGGGCGGTCCGGCTTTTGTTAAGGCGATTGACCCCGCTATACATAAGACCATCAGCCTTGTACCTACCGGCGGGACAAATGCCGGCAATATTCCAGATTATGTTGATGTGGGTGTTCTGGTATTTGGTGGTTCGTTCAGCATGATTGAAAAGGCGACGATGAAGAAGATCGTTGATGAGCAGAATTACAACCTCTTGGCCGACGAGCTAAAAAAGATTAAGCAATTGATAGACCAGAAACGCTCGGCAAAATATGCGAATATAGATTTCACTAAAGCATCACTCGAACAGATAAGTAAATTAACCGGCAGAAACTTCAATCTGAATTGAAGGGTGTATGAACTATGAAAATAAAGAAAATAGGCAAACATTTGGTTAATATTCATCAGGCAAATAGTGTTGTTGTTGGCGCCGGTGCTGCCGGCATGAATTGCGCGGTGCATTTGTATGAGTTTATGTCACAAAAGGGTGTACCCAAGCCAGAAAAAAGAATAGCCGTGATTACCGCAGGCATTGGCTTAGGGGCTTCACGCATGAGCGGCTCGGATAAGCAGACATATTATAAGATAGGTACCAGTCCTGATATTTCTGATTGTGCTGAAGAGTTTGCAAAAAGTTTGACCGCCGCCGGCTGCTGTCACGTTGAGCTGGCTCTTGCAGAAGCTATCGGCTCGCTTCGAGAGTTTTATCATCTTGTCCAGGTGGGTGTCCCCTTCCCCCATGATATGATGGGTACCTACATTGGTTACAAAACCGACCATGATCCGTACGAACGAGCCACATCAGCCGGTCCCAAAACGAGCAGGTTTATGAGCGAATGCTTACAAAAACAGCTCCAGCGTTACGGTGTACCAATCTACGACAACCAGGAAATTGCCCACCTTCTTACGGTTGGCAGCGGACAGTCCAGGCGTATTGCAGGTATTGTGACGGTGGATAAAAAAAGCGCAGGCAAATCAAATTTCGCCATAAATATCTTTCTGGGTAAAAATATCGTTCTGGCTGCGGGTGGGCCTGGAGAGCTATACAAAACCAGCGTTTATCCAAGAGAGCAAGTCGGCATTCACGGCCTCGCATTTAAAGCGGGTCTGCCGGCTGAAAATCTGACAGAATCGCAGTTCGGCCTGGCGAGCATAAAATTCCGCTGGAATGTCTCCGGCACATATATGCAGGCCATACCGCGAATTTTTAGCACCGACGCCAAAGGGAAAGACCCTCAGGAATTTTTGGTGAACTTTTTCCCCTTGATGAGCAGGATGGCCACCAATATCTTTCTGAAAGGTTACCAGTGGCCTTTCGACCCACAGCGTATTGAAAACCTTAAGTCTTCTTTGATTGATATTCTTGTCTTTAATGAGACACAAAAAGGCCGACGTGTCTTTATGGATTTCCGGTGCAACCCGATTGGTAATCAATCCATGAAGGATTTTAACCTCGACGACCTTGGGCCTGAGGCTTATGACTATCTGAAAAAAGCGGGCGCATTTCAGAAAACGCCTATCGAGAGACTTGCGCACATGAATCCCCTGGCTATCGATATTTACAAAGAAAACGGAATTAATTTATATAAAGAGCCGCTTGAGATCGCGGTTTGTGCGCAGCACAATAATGGTGGTTTCTCGATAGATAAATGGTGGCAGTCTCCCATATCGGGCACTTTTGTAATAGGCGAGATGGCCGGGAGTCACGGAGTCAAAAGGCCGGGTGGCTCCGCCCTTAATGCCGGCCAAACGGGGGGGCTGCGTGCCGCGGAATATATCGTCAATGTTTGTGGTTGTGACTTGCCTGATTATGCCAAAGAAAGGAAACAGATTGACGAACAACTGGCTCAATTAATTAATCGGCTGGATGCTTACATACCCGCCAAAGGCAAGCTGAAAAAGGAAACATCCGGATTAGTTCCGGGGAAAGTAATCGACCAGATTCAAAACCGAATGACAACCTCAGGAGGGCATATTAGAGAGTCGAATGATGCTCGAAAGGCTCTTAATGAGGCGATTGAGCTTTATAAAGATATACAACAGGAGGGTTTTGCTTTGAAAGAACAAAAGGACATTATAAAAGCGATACAGGCGGAGCATCTTGCTTTGGCAAGTGTCGGATATCTAAAAGCGGTTGTGGAGCTGCTCAGCCGGGGCAGCGGCTCGCGCGGCTCGCATCTTGTCCTTAGTGAGGATGGAGTTGAAATACATCCCGACGTCATTAATAAAGCTACAGGCAAACAGTTGAAATTCAAACCCGAAAATGAGTCGCTGAGAAATTCTATACTGCGAATTGAATATGATGAAAATGAGCCTGACCTGTTCAAGTGCCTGGAAATAGAGCTGAGAAAAGCACCTACCGAGAGGAAGTCATTTGAGCCGGCTTGGCAGGATTACAGGGAAGGGAAAATTTATTCGTAACCGGAAGCGTAAAACGCAAAACTAAAAATTAAGGAATTCCACAGTTTTAAGTTTTTCACTTTAAGTTTTTATCTTATGCACATTCAGGCAGTCAAATGGATTGGTAGTATCGATGGTTTTTTAGAGCTTATAGACCAGAGGTGCTTACCTGCCGAATATATCAGGATACAGTGCCGGAATATCGAGCAGCTCTATGAAGCGATAAAGACACTTGCCGTTCGCGGTGCTCCTGCTATAGGTGTTTCGGCCGCTTATGGGCCGGTTCTGGTATTGCAAAAATTGCCCGCCCAAAGTACCATCCAGCAGGCTCGTGACGTCTTAGCCGAGGCTTGTGATTATTTAGCGTCGGCTCGTCCAACTGCAGTAAATTTATTTTGGGCACTAAACAGAGTTCGGCAAATTACTGATAGATTCATTGATACTCAGCCCAATGCGGCTTTGCAGCGATTGCGCGAGGTTGTTTTGAAAGAGGCCAATACTATCTATCAGGAAGATGTGGACATGTGCCGACGCATCGGCCAAAATGGTGAAAGGTTTATCAAGGATGTCTTTGGTATTTTAACACATTGCAACGCCGGTGCGCTTGCGACCGCGGGACAGGGGACAGCTTTGTCGGTATTATTTGAGGCACATAAAAAGGGCAAAAAAATCAAGGTCTATGTAGATGAGACTCGACCGCTTTTGCAGGGTGCTCGGCTGACGACCTGGGAGCTAACACAAGCCGGTATCGAGACAGTGCTTATATGTGACAGCATGGCAGGCTGGCTGATGAAGCAAGGGAAAATCGATGCAGTTATAACCGGCGCCGACCGAATCGCTGCAAATGGTGACGCAGCGAATAAGGTCGGTACATATAGCTTGAGCATCTTGGCTCGTCAGCACAACATACCGTTTTATATCGCGGCACCATCAAGTACTTTTGATCTTGAAATAAGCAGTGGAGCCGATATTCCAATCGAGCAGAGGGCGGCCGATGAGGTGATATCCTTTGCCGGTAGACAGATTGCTCCGGAAGGGGTTGGTGTATATAATCCGGCTTTTGACGTAGTAGATGCAAAAAATATCACCGCTATAATTACCGATAAAGGCGTGATTGAAAATCCTAATTCCGAAAGTATCCGTAAATGTCTGCTGTAAACTCTGTGATAAAGAAAGATGATCAGCAGGATGCGGAGCACCTGCTTCGCTGGCGAAAACGCAATTCGTATTATTACAAATGGCTGGACAAAATTTATCAGTTCGTTGTTCAGCCTAATAGCAGGGTTTTGCACGTTGGCTGCGAGTGCGGTGACCTTTTGGCTGCCGTAAAGCCCGCATACGGAGTTGGAGTTGACGTAGACCCGCAGGCAATTGAATTGGCTAAATCACGATTTCCACACTTGAACTTCTATAAGATGGACCCGCATAAGCTGGACATCAAAGAAAAATTTGATTATGTTCTGATTTGCAATTCGTTAGGCAAATGGCGTGACATTCAGCATGTGCTGGAGCGGATTCGTCCGGCGACCGACGAAAACACGCGGATTGTGATAACCTATTACAATTATCTTTGGGAAGGTATTTTAAGGCTTGGTTCGCTGCTACGGATTCGCCATCCATATTTATACCAAAACTGGCTTCCATCCGAGGATATTGAGAATTTACTACGGCTGACCGACTTTGATGTTATTCGAACTGCATCTTATCTGCTGATGCCCAAACGTATTCCGCCGTTGACGTCTTTTTGCAATTATTTTCTTTCTCTTCTGCCGGTATTTCGTTTTTTTAATTTGGTATATCTTGTCGTAGCTCGCCCTGTTCCTACTGCTCTGCGCGACGAGGATTTATCTGTTTCGGTTGTTGTCCCATGTCGGAATGAGCGTGGCAATATTGAAGATGCGATAAGACGCATTCCCAGGATGGGCCGCGAGACAGAGATAATTTTCGTTGACGGCAACAGCACAGACGGCACGGCTGAAGAAATAGAATCGCAGATACAAAAACATCCGCAGCGAAATATTCGTTTGGTCCGTCAGAGCAGCGGCTCCGGCAAAGGGGACGCAGTAAGAAAGGGCTTTGCGGCAGCTAAAGGGGATGTGCTGGTTATCCAGGATGCGGACCTGACGGCTCCGCCCGAAGACCTGCTTAAATTCTTTAGGGTACTTCGTGACGGCAAGGGCGAGTTTATCAACGGCTCCCGGCTTGTCTATCCGATGGAAAAACAGGCTATGCGATTCTTAAATCTTCTTGGAAATAAGTTTTTCAGCGTTTTGTTTAGCTGGCTTCTGGGACAAAGGTTCAGAGACACTCTTTGCGGAACTAAAATGATTCGCAAAAAAAACTACGAAAGAATAGAGGCCAACCGTTCTTATTTCGGTGATTTCGACCCCTTTGGTGATTTCGATCTTATTTTCGGTGCGGTGAAGCTGAATCTCAAGGTAGTCGAGGTGCCGCTGTCGTACCATGCGCGAACATACGGCAAAACAAACATCAGTCGTTTCAAACACGGTTGGCTGCTTCTGAAGATGAGCTGGATAGCTTTTAAGAAAATCAAGTGGCTGGGAAGGTTCCGTTAAGTGGTTGATATGCCGACGACAGGCCGACTAACCAAATTAAAACTTTT
>CAZVUF010000152.1:0-6849 GCA_964629355.1 uncultured Pirellulales bacterium
GCAAGCATTATACGACATTTGTGCGAAGAAGTTCACATCTGTTATTGATTACTTTTTACAAAGGACCTAACAACGTTTGGCGCTGGCGTGTGCCGGTGTGTGCCCAACCTGTAACTCGACAGGTGCTGTTCACATCTCGAATTGAATCCTGGGATTCCCGTTATTGCAACGACTTGCCGAAGGACTTATAATCTTAATTCGAATACGTTTTAGTCTAATACTTACGCCGTATGCGTGTATATAGCATCAACAAAGTTACATTAAGGAATACCGATATGCACTTGAATCGTCGCCATTTTATTGAACTGACAGCCGGCACAGGTTTATTATCAATCCTACAGGGCTGCCATTCGGCTCCAGCCAAACCGCGAACCATATCACACAGGTCCAGGGTCACTTTAGAGGAATTAGAGAAAGCCGCCGAAGCACCCGTGCTGCAATTGGATGATACCAACTCGCCGCTGTTAATCGAGTCTATTGAATTGCTGCAAAAAGGACAGGAGTACTTTGTGCATGTCAGGACCAAAGACGGCGCGGAAGGCATTTCCGTAACCAACGAAAAAGTAGAATATCTGTATCCGATACTGAACAAGCTGGTTATTCCCTACTTCGTTGGCAAGGATGCCCGCGACCTCGAATCGCACCTATTCGAAGCGTACAGGTATCGTAGCAATTACAAGCTCCAGAGCCTGGCATTATGGTGCCCCATGGCCTGGGTAGAGTTTGCTATCCTGGACATGATAGGCAGGACAATCGGCAAATCTATCGGGCAGCTGCTTGGGAGCGTTATCCGGCAGGAAGTCCCCTTCTACGTGGCGAGCGGACGCCGTGACACGACACCTGAACAGGAAGTTGAATACCTCAGTCAATTGCTTAAGGAAAGCGGAGCCAAAGCCGTAAAATTCAGGGTAGGTGGTCGTATGAGCCGCAATGCAGATGCCCTGCCCGGAAGGACTGAGGGACTAATTCCTCTGGCGCGTAAAACACTGGGCGACGATATCGCTATCCACGCTGATGCTAACAGTTCTTACGACCCGCCTAAAGCCATTAAAGTCGGAAAGATGCTGGAAGATATCAATGCAGTCTATTTTGAGGAGCCTTGTCCTTTCGATCACCTGGAAGATACGAAGCGGGTGGCCGACGCCCTGACTATACCTATTGCCGGCGGTGAGCAGGAATCCAGCCAGCGTCGTTTTCGCTGGATGATTTACAATCGCGGCGTGGATATTGTACAGCCGGACCTCCACTACTATGGCGGATTCATTCGCTCTACACACTTGGCACGAATGGCCGCCATCGCAGGGATGCCGAGCACGCTTCACATTTCAGGCGGCTTTGGATTCATCTACATGTTGCATTTTGCCTCCTATATACCCAATCTTGGTCCATACCAGGAATACAAAAGGGGCATTGAGAGATACAGCAAATTGTTTGATCCACCTTTGGAAATCAGGAACGGTGCCATCACTGTTCCTAAGGGTCCTGGTGTGGGCATTAGAGATATAGGGGATTTTCTGAAAGACGCAAAACAGGTGGTGTAAGATAAGCGGTTAAATTTTCAACTTTTCATTTGTCGTGGTTCATTTATACCTTCTAAGAGCGAGATGGAGAATCCGGTCGATAAGCTGTTCATAGGGTATGCCGGCTTTTTCCGCCGCGTCAGCTACTTCTTCGCCAAAAGCTATGTCAGGATTCGGATTGGCTTCAAGAATTACAATCTTATTGTCTGCAGTTAGTCTAAAGTCTATACGGCCGTAGTCCCGCATCTGTAGAATACGATACACCTTCTTACAAACACGGTTAATATTGTTCAAAACTGCAGGTTCAAGCTCGGCAAATCCAAAATTGATGTTCCGTTTCTTACGATATTCTTCATTCCATTTAACACTATATGTTAGAAGGACAGGACTTTTGCTTCCATCATGTTCAAAAAAGCACTCACGAATAGGAAGCACAACCAACCTTTTATTGCCTAAGACACCGGCATAGAGCTCTCGGCCTTCGATATATTCTTCAGCTATGGCAGGTTGCTCCCATCGTTCACGAACAAATTGTGCACGTTCTTGTAATGAGGTCTCGTTGTAAACAAGTGAGACATTGGAGATACCCTCCGAGCCGTCTTCAAATGCGGGCTTGACAACAAGAGGATAATGCAGATTCTTTGGGATACGGGTCTTCCGGCCGGAAAGCAGTGAAATGAAACCTGGGATACGTATCTTGTGAAGATTCAGCAGCTCCTTGCATAGGTGCTTGTCACGAGCGAGCATAAGTCCGGTCGCACCGGTTCCCGTGAAAGGAACTGCAAGCAGTTCGAGAACAGCAGCAATGTTTTTATCGAATCGTCGGTCTCCGCCAAAATGCTCGGTCAAATTAAATACGATATCCGGCTTGTATTCCCTGAGACTCTTAGCAATTTCCCCGACATCTCCAGCACCAAGAATTTTTACCGAATGGCCCAGTGAACGCAATGTCTGTATAACGTGATATTCAGTAACCGACCTTTCCGGATGACCATTAAATTCAGGGTCACCACGTGGTATCTCCGCGTCATCAACTAAAACGGTGATATTTAATCGTCGGCTCATTTGCATTTGTACCTTCCAGCGGCTCTAAGGGTATTATTTGCAATAGCGGTAATTAAAGCAGTAAGCCCAACAACATTATGTATATCGTTACCTCGAGCGTACAAGTTAAGCGCGTCACATCGCATGATCAGCCTTCTAATCAATTGGTGTATATCGTACTTGCGGTGTCCTGTCCACTTCGTGACATAGTCGATTAGCTCGCGGTGATATCGCTGCAAAAGCTGTGAAGCTTGTACACATGATGTACTTGTGCTTGTTGAGCTAAACAAAAGTCTCAAGTTGTCGTCATAAAATCCTTGAAATGCAGTTCCGAGACTTCTGCGTTTACGCCCATAAAAGGCAGCTAATGTAGAAGTCATTCGTGAAGCAGACCACGGCGGACGCTCATCGACCTTCTTCAGTGGTTCCTGGTTACATATCCTGCTCATCAGCCCGTCAACATATTGAAGTTTTTTGATTACAGGCCAGTCTTTATATTTTTGTCGCCAATTGTTGCCCGGTGTAAGCCAGACGGCAAAAGTTTCTGCAAAGTCTTCATCCGGATGTGCCTGAGCATAGTTGTCCCGCAAGTGCATCACATAACGCCTGGAGTAAGGCTGAAAATAATAAGAATCTGAGTATCTTGTTGAGAAAGATCCAAACAGCTCGCGCCATCGTGTCCGCTTGTACAGTTCATATGCATAATTCATCGCATGCCCACATTCATGACGCAGCAATTTCATGCAAGATTTTTCCGTCCCACCCTCAACTTCAAACATCAATTTCCACTCAATCCGCTTCAAACGCGGATGCGCAAGATAAAAGGGAATACCGATGATGGGAACCTTGTCCGGACAAAGCCACTCATCTGCTAAATAGCATGGAGGGTGGAAATGTATGTTTTGGGCATCCAGTTCCTGGTAGAGTTTTTGGACGAGGGATTCAACAATAGAGCCCGAGACTTTAATGTGTAAATCTCGGATTCGCATCTGCATAATTTCTTCATCCCGCAGATTTACCCAGCTTTGCTTTGGCTGACTCTTTGTCATGGATGCGCCCTTCCAAGTTCACATATCCAATATAAAGTATTGCTGCCTGAGTTTCAATAATGCAACAACAAAAACTTTGCTAAAGCATGCTGTACTCTCTTACATCTATAACAGATACAACACTGCATAACAGGGAATTACTGTTCAAACTGCATTTAGTTAAGAACTGCCAATCCTTTTTCAACCGCATACCGGCGGACACATCTAATTTCTTCAAACGTAGGTCTGCGATTTATTTGGGGGTAAGAAGAAGCCTTATAGCAGGGACGATACTGGTCCATTATGTTGATGGTAGTTTTTGGACTAATCTGTTCTGTTAAAAAGTCTATAATCTCGAAGCTACCTGCTAAATTCTCCGGCAGAACCAGATTTCTTACAAGAAGGCCGCGTGTCGCCAGGCCTTTTTCTATCCGGAGGTCACCGACTTGGCGATGCATCTCTTTGACCGCAGCGGAATTTATCTGTGGATAATCCGGCGCAGCAGAAAGCTTCTGAGCAACTTTAGAATCGAAATACTTCATATCAGGCATATAAATATCTATGTAGCCCTGCAGCAACTTGAGTGTTTCAACCAAATCATAGCCGCCGGTATTATAAACTGTCGGCAGTGACATTCCTTCTTTCCGTGCCAATTCGATCGCAGCAACAATCGCCGGAATAACGTGCGTAGGAGTAACAAAATTTATATTGCAGCAGCCGTAATCCTGCAGCTCGAGCATAGATTGAGCCAATTTCTCAATTGTCACTTTGTGTCCGTGACGGAGATGGCTGATATCATAATTTTGACAGAAGACACAGCCTAAGTTGCAGCCGGCAAAAAATATAGTGCCCGACCCTCCTGTGCCGACAAGAACGCTTTCCTCGCCGAAATGAGGACCTACAGAACTAACCACCGGTAAACAAGCGATGCTGCAAAATCCCAACTCGCCCTTACTGCGATAAACTTTGCACTTACGCGGACAAAGTGTGCACGGATTCATAAGTTCCCACAACTGTTGAACTGTTTGACTAAAAGAATTAAGATCAGGCGAAAGAAATGTCATATTTAAATCCTCGTTTATCCGTCGTCGGCACGACGACGGCATTCACCCAACCAGCAAGTTAAAGTAACTCAGGTGCCAACATCCAATTAATTTGCCACTTGTCTTCATCGGACTGGCTTAAGCAAACGATACCGGCGTTTTTAAAGGCCACTATGCTGGTTGATTCGCAACCGGTCAAAAGAAGCGAAGCCAGCTTACTTAAAAAAGGCAGATGCCCAACAATCATAATATCGTTAACAATAAAAGCAAGTTCAGTTCTTAATACGGTGACATCATCCGCTGGTCCAATGCCTTCGCGATCAGCCACCATTGCATTGGCCTTGATAACTTTAGCCAAAACCTCGGCAGTCTGGACAGCCCGTTTCTTTCCACTGTGCCATAAATAATCAACACATAGATTCAGAGGCTCAATGAATCCAGCTATCTTCTGTATGTCCCGTAGACCTTCCTCGGTCAAAGGTCTTTGCGGGTCCACTTCCTTTGGAGCTGCCTTTGCATGCTGGACCAAATACAGTTTCATCTTAACATCCATATAGAAAAAATCGTTTAACTTATTATAGCACTATCCTTTAGCTTAACAATTATCTAAGCAGATGCAGGTAATCTTAAGGGCTTTAGCTATTGTGTGAAAGTCAAATTTAAGGTATATTGAAATGACCATATAAAAGGTAAAAAAATAATGGCAAAAAACCCCGAATTAACAGAACAGAACACAGCTTTGGCGCATCCGAAAAATCAGCAGAATGTTTCTGAAGGTATACAATCGCTTACAGAGAAGCAGCAGCATTCATTTGCGGCCAGTCTCATAGCTGGTGAGCATGCAGCAGCAGCCGAGCTTGTTGACAGAAACTACCTGCAGATATATCTGTTTATGAGAAGACTCGGCCACAGTTGTCAGGTGAGTGAAGATTTGACCCAGGAAACATTTTTACAAGCCTGGCACCACATAGGCCAGTTAAGAGACGGCAGGGCGTTAGACGGCTGGCTATATCGTATAGCCGGTAATACCTCAAAGCTTTATTGGCGCAAGCATAAAAGCAGAGAAACAACCAATATAGAAACACTTGAACTGCCGGATAGCAGCATCACACAACATCATAGAGTCGAATATAACGAACAATTGAGTCGGTTGAAGATTGCTATTGAAAAACTGCCCTTCAAACTCAAAGAGGCGATTGTTATACATTATATGCAGCACTTAAGCATTGCCAAAGCCGCCGAAGCAGCAGGTATAAGACAAGGCACTTTCAAAAGCAGGCTAAACAGGGCATTAAGAATTCTGAGAAAGCATGTTCCTGAATAAAAGGCAGGTCAGAGATGAAAGAAAAACAATTACAGAGTGCATTAAACGAACTGGCAAAAGCCACTGAGGAATCCGTGCGGCCCAGCCTCGCTGAAGATATAAAGCAACATATCCCGCGCATACTTAATCCACATAGACATGGTATTGACACCATCAATATCATAATAGACTTGAGAATAAACAAATTAACCGCGGCAGCGATAATAATCGCGACAATGATTTTGCTTGCCAACCTCTTCGGCTGGCGGGATTCCCATGGAAACAGCATATACCAGGACAGTAGAATCTTAGTAGCGTATCTTCTAAGAGGCCAAACTGAAAAAAGCAAGCTGTTAACTGTCAAGTCAAGATATGAACATCTGCTTGAAAAAGGTGAACAGGCTATATATTACGATTATAAAGTGAACTTTAATAATAGTAGCGCGGTGCTATTGCAATGGAAACTCCCCGATGGTAACTATGCGATAATCACCAGCGATTTGCAGGAAAAGACCGTTAGCCCTGAAGAATTAATAGAATTGCTGAGTAAAATGCTGCAGGAGAAATAAGGAAAGATACGCTGTATCTGGTAAAAAGACGCCATAAGCCGCTTGAAATTTTACCTACTTTGTGGTAATATACTTGCTGACCATACAAAGAATCATAAGAGCAGAAGGAGCAGCAAAAATGAGCAAAAAGGGAGCGTTTACACTAATAGAGCTTTTGGTGGTAATTGCCATCATTGCAATATTGACGGCAATATTGATGCCGGCACTAAATAAAGCGCGGGAGCAGGGCAAACGAGCAGCTTGTCTTAACAATCTAAGGCAATTACAGCTGGCATGGGGCTTATATGCAGATGATAACGACGAAAAGATAGTCAACGGGGAGGCGTATGACGGAGCAGATGG
>CAZVUF010000153.1:0-6840 GCA_964629355.1 uncultured Pirellulales bacterium
CGCCTCCGTATAGATAGTGACACAACTGTCTGTCGTAAGGGCTGTTTTCCTGCAGATCGGTGTCTAAGAAAAATACCGGCACTTCATATCCGGAGATGCCGGACACTCGGTATTTCCAGACCTGCACCTGGACGGTTCGACCTTCCAGAACAACGGAGATTCTATTATTTAGCGGCTGTAGAAAATTACTGACATTCCAGTTTTCCTGCTGTTCGCTTTGGGTACCGTCCGAAGCCAGCCTCTGGTAAAAATAGCCCTTTCTGGCAAGCAGAGTTACGCAAACTGTAGGCACACGCATATCGGCGGATGAGCGTATGGTATCAGCCGCCAATATGCCGAGGCCGCCGCTGTAGGTCGGCATACGCGCATCAAGGCCTATTTCCATTGTAAAATAGGCAATTTTTCTATCATCTCTCATCGTTATATTCAGTTCCTAAAGTTATAATCCATTTACTCTAATCGGCTTTTTTCACCACTAACTGGAGCAACACAGTAAATATAAATTAAAGGTTTAACACCATCGTTTTTAACATCATGGATGGTATTCGGTGGTATATAACAAATCTTGCCAACGCCAACATGGAAGCTTTTTGCCTGCCCAATTAGCAATTTCCCCTGGCCGGAAAGAAAGACAAGCAGCTCTTCGCGATCTTTGGTACTGTGCTGGCCACAGCTCTGGCTGGGCTGCAGATATACTCTGCCGGAACGCATTCCAAAGGTTTGCGGCCGGCCATCCAGGAGCTTTTGATTTTCAGGATTCTCGTTCAGGTCTATAACCAGAACTTTTTCCGATGATGCCATATACAGTTCCCTGAGATAATTTTCGTATATTGAGCCGACATACTTAGAAAATTTATTACTTTCTGTCAATTTTTTTCTTGAAGCGATAGCACGAGTATTATATTCTTATGCGCAGTAGCACGATTTTGAAAATCATATGCGCTACAGTAATGTTAATTTTAACTCGATTTTGGAGGAAAAAGTCATGAAAAATTTAATTGTTTTAACCACAGTTTTCATCCTCTCGCTTGACGTTGCTCTCAAGGCTCAAGCTACCGTTGCACAGATAACACATTCGCAGTTCCAGGCAGTAAATGATACCGGAGAACAAACATATAACGCTACAGATAAGGTGATTCTCGAAGGGATTTTGTTGCACAATCCTGCCGATATGCTGGATCCAACGGCTGATGACACTGTAACTCAACTCTATAATATAAGCGGACAGTGGCAGATATTTTTCCAGGGTGAAGGCGATGACCATGCAGGCACAGCAGTCTGGATGGGACAATTGTATAATAATCTACCCTGGGTGCCATTGGATGGCGGTTATACAAATGAAGAATTTATAGCGGAGCTTCATCGCATCAACTCCGCTCAATTCTGCCCGGGTGACAGAATACGGGTAACCGGCTATTTTCTATCATACAATGGTAAAACGAACATAAATGAACAGCATAAGAAGAATCCCGACCATGATTTTACAATTGAGCTGTTAGAGCGCGGCGTTGGAATACCCAAGCCGGAACTTGTCATGCTCGACGAGCTAAAAGACGACAACGACAATTTCATTTTCGATCCCAATCGGCAAATCGGCTGTGAATATTACCAGTCTCGGTTGGTTAAGATTGAAGATGTCTGGTTCGTGGACCCAAACGGCTGGGGGTCAAATGCAGCCCTGACGATAACCAACGGCATTAAGACCTTCCCTGTGAAATTGGGACGAGGCAACGGCATCTATGCCGGTTCGTATAATTTAAGCGAACCTTTCGATATCATCGGCATTATGGATCAGGAGAGCAGAGACCTAATAAATGGTTATCGCTTGTGGGTGATGAATTACGATGGAAACGGCTTAATCTTAGCCAGCTACGAACACCGAATGGCGGATAAGGAATAATCATCGCCGTTCCGGCGACGGCTAAACGTGAAAGGACTCGTTCATTTTGAAGCAGGCGTTTACTTTAATCGAGTTGTTGGTGGTTATCGCCATTATCGCGCTTTTAATGGGAATTCTGCTTCCTGCGATGGGACGCGCCCGTCTTCAGGCAAAGGTTTTAGCAGTCAACGCTGAGCTGCGCGAGATTGGCATGGCACTCGAAGCCTATTCATTCGACAATGATAGCAAATTCCCACCCACTCGTGTGGATTGTATGCTCGGAGGTCATTTCTATCAGCTCCCCCTGGAGCTTGTCGAAAGTAAATACCTTCCGGTGCCGGATAGCAACTCTTTTATGGCTGCCGGTATAGAAGACAGGTTTAACCGGGGATATACATACAAATACAGGTCCGTAGGGACACTAATCTACAACAGGACTGTCACCATCAAAGATGGGGCATATCTTTGGGTACCGGATGATTTTCCTGACAACGAAAAAGAACAGGGACAAAATTATTATTCTGCCAAGGAATCGCCTGTAAACTGGGTTCTTTACAGCCAGGGACCCAATTTTGACTTGAATCGTATGAGAGAGCTGGAGTATCCCGTGCCGAGAAAAACATGGTATAATCCTCAAAACCAAACAGGCGTTATCGTTCGGATACGGCTGAAAAACGGTCTGCAGATCGGCTCATTTGAAGGTAATCCAAAAATACAAAATAATCATCAATAGAAAGGATTAAGCATGAAAGAAAGGCAAGTTAAAGCAGCGATTTTTATAACTCTTTTTCTGTCGTTAATTGGCGGAGCATTCATTTCAGGATGTGGAGCAACTCATCACCATCATCATGGAGCTTCCGGAATCTCATCAGAGAAAGTCTTTACGATGGACCTAAGCCAAGAAGCTGAATATCAACCACTCCTACGGGGGGAACCTCAAACTCATGGAATGCGTTCGGGCAGGGTATATTTGCAGCCGGGCGAAAGTTGTGGTGTACACAGCACCGGAGAACATGAGGAAACGCTTGTTTTTCTTTCGGGTAAAGGGACAGCCTTGATTGGCAAAGAGCAAACGGCTTATGAAATTGGCCAGGGTAAAATCATATACATTCCGCCGAATACAACCCACGATATGAAAAATACCGGAACCGAACCACTTATTTACATTTACTGTGTTGTTCCGGTAAAATAAAATCCAACGGGAAAACCAAAATTGGAGAATTTCGTATGACCGCTGAGATGAACGCGCTGGTTATCGCTGCTGCCTCGATAGGCTTTTTCCATACACTTTTTGGTCCGGATCATTATCTGCCCTTTATTATGATCTCATGGGCAAGAAAATGGTCCACATTTAAAACCACCTTAATAACTTTTCTATGCGGCTTAGGCCACATTGGTAGTTCTGTTGTGCTGGGCTTGATAGGCGTGGCGCTGGGCATGGCGGTCAAAAAGCTTGAGATTATAGAATCTTTTCGCGGCAATATAGCAGCATGGTTGCTCATAGCCTTCGGCCTGGCGTATCTGGCGTGGGGATTACGCCGGGCTTTCCGCAGTAAATCGCACGCGCATAACCATACTCATGGCAACCAGGATTCGCATTCACATACGCACAGTCATTATTATGGCCACATTCACGTTCACGATGAGAATGATGCTTTGAGTATTACACCATGGGTCCTATTTGCCATCTTTGTTTTTGGACCCTGTGAGCCTTTGATTCCTCTTGTGATGTACCCGGCTGCGAAGAACAGCTATTTGGGATTAATATTGGTCACATCTGTCTTCGGTACAGTTACGATTGCAACAATGCTGACATTGGTTCTTCTTTCCAGGGCTGGTGTGAATTTTATTCCTTTGGCCGGCGCACAGCGTTTTTCCCACGCCATAGCCGGTGCAACCATACTTCTTTGCGGCCTGGCGATCCAGTTCCTCGGATTGTGATCACTTACCTACATTCTTATTTGGAAAGGTCAGCCGAACCGTAAATATCCCACCATCCTGAAGTTCGGCACTGACAGAACCACCTAATGCTCTGACGATCCTTCGAACTAAACCCAAGCCCAAACCAAAGTGGTCGCCTGTGTTCGCACGCGACGCATCACCGCGACAGAAGTAGTCGAATACCTGTGAAGCTTCCTCGCTGGTGAGTTTGCAGCCGGTGTTTCTAACAATGATTTCTACGCAGTCTCTGGTCTGGCAAGCAGTTAACCAGATGCGGCCACCTTTGTTGGTATATTCGACAGCATTGTCCAGAAGGTTGGACATTACTATGGAAAGGTTCTCGGGATCTGATTCACAAGTCATTTTGACAGGTATAGTATTTTCAAAAATTATTTCGTGCTCAAGTGCCCTGTCAGAAAAAGACATCCAACAGGAGTTTACCAATTCGGCCAATTCAATACGGGCCCGGCGGAAAGTTAATTGCTGGGCGTCAAGGCGGGCAAGAATCAACAGATTGTCCACCATCCTCTGCATATTCTTGCTGATTGTCAGACAATCGGAAAGCGATGTTTGATATTCATTTATATCACGGATGCGCGTTAGAGTGACCTCCAGCGTAGAACGAATACCTGCCAAAGGCGTTCGCAGCTCATGAGCTACGTCTGCCGTAAAGCGTCGCTCTCGCTTAAAAGCGTCTTCGAGCCGGGACAAAAGATCATTCAAGCGGTCTTTGATAGGCAACAGTTCGCCGGGCACACCCTCAGTTCCAATACGAATCGCTAAATCATTCTCTCTAATAGACGCGATCTCATCAGCGATTGCAGTCAGGGGGCGAAGACCATTACTAACTGTCAGGGCTGCGACAAAAACAGATAAGAATGCTATGGCCACCGACCCGAAAAAGAGCACCCATCGAAGAAACCTTAATTGGTTCAATATCGCAGTGCTGTCTCGCGCCACAGCTAACGTCAGTGGTTGTTCCTCTATTGGTTTACGGTCGTCGTCGGAAAGCCGAGGTATGAAGGTGAATCCCACCACACGTTCGACTCGACCGGAACCGCTTTTGATTGTTCTGAAATCGGGTTTGCTTAGAGAGCCTGAGAGACACGGGAGCTCACCGCTGTCCAATAAAGGTGACTTTGCTGCTACTGTGCCGTCAAGGCGCCATAACTGGTAGTACGTCGGTCTGTTGCGGTACTGGAACTCCGGCATTTGCTGGACCTCGAACTCTAACTCAATGTCCTCTCCGCCGGTTTCTACCGAGGCAGCCAATATTTGGGCTATCGATACTAATGAAGCATCGAACTGTCTGAGCAGCGCGCCGCGAATAACGGTGTAGATGCCCACACTGAAGACAATCAACAGCAACAACACAGCGCTCACTACGCCAACAACGAGACGTATTTGCAGAGAAGGCTTCACGGTTGGACTCCCAAAGTATAACCACGGCCTCGGACTGTGTGGATGAGGGGAGGTTTGCCTGGCTGTTCTATCTTCTTTCGCAAATAGCCGACGTAAACATCAACTACATTACTGGACGCGGTGGATTTGAATTCGTAGATGTGCTCCCATATATCCGTTCGGGATATTGTTTGGCCTTGCCGCATGGCCAGGTACTCCAATAGCGCGTACTCACGCGGTGTAAGATTAATTTCTTCCTCATTGCACCACACTCGTTGCGTGGTAAGGTCTATCTGTAAATCATCTATTTTGATGCGAGGATTCTTCTGCATGAAACTGCGACGCAATAGTGCCCTAATGCGAGCCAAGAGTTCTTCAAACGCGAACGGCTTAACCAGATAATCGTCGGCGCCGAGGTCCAATCCAGTTATGCGATCTTGCAGAGTGTCTTTAGCAGTAAGGATCAAGACGTGAGACTTTCGGCCTTTAGCCCTTAGCTTTTTGAGAATTGTCAGACCATCCATACCGGGCAGCATGAGATCGAGGATGATTACGTCATAATCATTGCTCGTTGCATACCACAACCCCTCTTCTCCGTCACCCGTTGTGTCTACTGCAAAACCCGCTTCCTGTAGTCCCTTTGTCAGCGACTGGCGCAAAGGACGATAGTCTTCTATGATCAACAGACGCATTTGATTACCTATAGCAAGAAAAACGCACCGCTGAGCAACAATGCTTTATAACTCAGCGGTGCGCATTTTAACTTAGAGAGCTTGGTGTGTCACTACTTTTGTTGTCCTTAATTATCCTCGTCATTGTCGTCATCATCTTCATCTTGCACTTCTTTGCTGAGTAGTTTGCCGCTGGAGTCAATTTTCAGCTCGATTTCTTTATCGCCGATGAGGACTTTGGCTTCGTAGATGACTTTGCCGTCCTCGTTTCCGCGTTCGATTTCTTGGATCTTTCCGCCATCGGCGTGCTTGAGAATGGTTGCTTTCACGGCTGTAGGAACATCGTCAATCGAGACTTTCTCTTCGTCTTCATCCTCGTTCTGTTTGCCCTTCTCAGCTTCTTCCTCAATGCGGCGACCATCCGGGCTAAGAAGCAGCCCGTTCTGACGGTTGTCTTTTTGGAACCTGACCTCGTAAAGGATCGTTGTCTTTTTCTCAAATGTCAACTGAGTATCCTTGCCGGCTGCCTTCTGGGCCACCGCCAGCACCGCTGCCGGGACTTGGTCTGCACCCACTATTTCCTCGATTTCCACCAGGTCGCCGGTCGGCGTGACTAACACGTCCATGTTACCCCCGGAGGTAGTCTTCCAAGAACCCTCGTAGAATGTATGGCCGTGCTCAATTTCCTCCGCAAACTCGGTGAACTTGGCGCCGGCAGCCATCTTCTTGAAAGCGGCCAAAGCAGCCGCTGGGACGTCCGCTTCTGTTATTTGACGCTCAACTTCGCCAGACTTTGTCGCCTCGTCTGGGTACGATTTCTCGCTTCGTTCCTTGCCCTTTATCCCGTATGCCACTGCACATACCATGACCCCCACTAAAACGATAACGAACGGTTTCCAAAATTTCTTCAGCATTTTAATTCTCCTTATACAAAAAACCAAAATTATG
>CAZVUF010000154.1:0-6793 GCA_964629355.1 uncultured Pirellulales bacterium
CTTACAGAATCAGGGTTATGATTTAGCTAAACAATCTTCTCGCAGGATTCAGTAGGGTTTGGGCTTTGAATAGTAAAAATAAAACCTAAATCTGGAAATTAACCAACATTTGTATCCGAAATCTTTATTAAATCGCAACTACCTATTTATTCACAATATAAGAGAAGATATCAGCGACTTGCCTGACCAGTGCCTGGAAGTCTGAATTGTTATCGATAACATTATCGACGATGGAAGCCTTATTGTCCAGAGAAATTTGAAAATTTTCTCTGATTTTTATTTGATTTTCGTCAAAACCCTTCATTTTTTTGGCCCTATCTATTCTTATTTTACGCTTGCAATTGACAAAAATCAGCCTATCGCATCGTTTAGCCCAACCGACCTCTGCTAATAACGGCATATCCAGTACAATTGCCTTAATTTGACTTTGATGGTTATATCGCTCTATAAGCTCCTCAGTTCGTTCCAAGACGAGAGGATGTATAATTTTATTAAGCAATAGAAGCTTTTCGGTATTAGCAAATACGACTTTAGCTAATTTCCGATTATCGATTTCCCCAGCAGAATTCAAAATAGCCCGGCCAAACAGAGTGGTAATTTTTTTTCTCACACCCGTTTTTTGGAGTAACTCGTGGACAATCTTATCGGCATCGATGACCTTACAGCCAAGTTTGGCAAACTCGGCTGCAACTGTGCTTTTACCGGAAGAAATACCACCCAGGATGCCTATTATTGGCTTTTTTTTGCTATTGCCCACAGCCAGGCATTTTAATTACTTTGGATAGGTCAGTCAAGGTAATTGGAATTCTACAATTTTTGACTGGTGGATGTCAAGGTTTGTTTTTAAACATTTATTTTTTTAAAAGTTGACTTCATTTTTTAGTCCTGTAATTAGTGGTTGTTGCTTGGTTTGAATAATGCGTGAAATAACTGTCCGTGAACTACTTAATCACGTTTTCCTTTAAGCTCTTCTTTTTCTGACAGAACTCACAATTTTCCCTTCGTCCAGCCCTTTCCAAAAAGTGTTATACCCCACAAAATCATTGATGTTACCTTAGTAAAAAGGTATATTAGTGAATTGAAAAAAAGATAAGTCTGATATGGAGGTTTTTAGCGTGCGGTTAATCATACGTATTCTAATCCTAACAGAACTTTGGCTGGTCATTTTCAGCAACGTGAATGCAGAGCAGGTCGATTTTTATGACGCTACCGATGACATTTCAGCATACTATGGATTTGAAGAAATAGAAATAATAAAGCTGGAGTGGGGAATAAAAGACCTGAGAGTCGCTGATTTTAATGGTGACGGCCGAGACGATATTGCAGTGGTCAATAACAGAAAAGCTAAGATTGAGCTGCTTATTCAAAAGGAAGCTGTTGGGCCGAGTGAAACAGAGATTGCCGTTGATCCTAATGACATAGATGTAAATGTAATCAGCGTTTCTACACGTTTTGATAGACGTAATGTTCCCGTTTCGCAAAAAATCTATAGTTTCGCTTGTGGGGATTTAAATTCAGATGGGATGCCGGACCTGGCTTTTTATGGCGAACCAAAAGGCCTATATGTCATATTGCAAAAGGCTGGCGAGTCGGAAGCAGACAGTTTAAAATCGTTAAGCTGGCATACCAGGAAGAGAATAGCTATTGAGGATGGTCTTGTAACCTCCAATGCGCTGGCGTGTGCCGACTTGAATAAGGATGGTGCCGATGACCTGGTATTGGCTGGTCAGGATGGTATTTATATCCTTTTGCAAAGAGAAGATGGCTCATTAGCGGAGCCGGTGAAATATCCTACTACCGCGCTAACATTAGGTGTTAAGGTGGGCGATTTAAATTGTGATGGTATAAACGACCTTATCCTTATAACAAATGACGATGAAAAGTTGGTTCATGTGCGGTTAGGTCTTGAGACAGGACAGCTCGGACCACAAATCCGTTTTTTTATCGAGAAGCCCTCCGTATTCGAGCTTTGTAATCTGGATGCAAAAGCTGGTGACGAAATATTGGTTGTCGATTCGGTGAGCAAGCGGCTGATTTGCTACAAATTTATCGCAGATGACCGGAAAAATACCGATTGGCCAATCCTTTTTTATCCTCTTGCTTCAAGCGAAGGAAGTGCGAAACGCGATTTGGTCATCGGTAATTTTGATGATGACGGTTTGAACGATATTGTAATAAGCGATCCAGGTGCTGCAGAGCTTATCTTCTATAAACAGATATCAGGACTTGGACTGGCAAAGCCGGTGAAATTTCCTGCTTTTGCTGATATTGTGGGTTTATCTGCCGCTGATATCGATGATGATGGAAAAACTGAGCTGGCTATTTTGAGCGTTAAAGAAAAAGTAATCGGTATAAGCCGATTTGAGGATGATAGATTATTGTTCCCTAAGCCTCTCGATTTAATTGGTGAGCCATTGGCAATGGAGCTTGCTGATATTGACGGAAATAGTACCGTAGATTGCGTTTATATATCCAGAGATACTAATGATAAAAGAGCCTTACGGGTATTTTATAACATAAAGGCAGTGATAGGTGGAGAAACTTCACCGCTTAAAGCTAAAGGTAAACCAACCGGCAGATTACAGATTGATGTGCCGAATGAAACTATGCCAGCTTTGGAGCTTGAAAAACTCACCGCTAATCCGGACGGTTTGAAGGTGCTTGATGTTGATCAGGACGGTTTGCAGGATGTTCTGATATTCATTAGCTATGAGCTTCCGATACTGGTTCGTCAGGTGCAGAAAAATAAATTTGAAATAGTTGACTCCCCGAAAGCACAGGCCAGTCTGATTAAGGATGCGAGTCTGCATTCGGTAGCTGTTGCAGATATAGACGGTAAACCCGGCGAAGAATTATTGTTGACACAAAAGAACTTTGCAAGGGGCTTAGTGTTCGCGGAGGGTAGAAACTGGAGTATTATCGACCAATACAACGCTAAAAGCACAGAGAACCAGATATCTGCTGTTGCTGCTTTTGATATTGATAACAGCGGTTCTGAAGCCAGACCGGCTATACTGTTGCTGGATGGTCAAAAGGGTCGCCTTCAGATACTAAAAGCTGGAGAAGATAAAACTTATCGCTTTGAAATGGAACTGGACGTCGGCAAGTGGGACGTAACAGCTCACCTGAAGATGTTGTTCGCACCGCTTATTGGCAGCGAGAGCAAATCTGTTCTGTTGTTCGATGGCAGGAAGTTCGCGCTTATTGTGCCACCTGTTAATAGTGAAGTTCAATACCATCTGGAGCAACAGTTCAGTTACGAGACAAAAATAAAAGATGGTATGTATGGTAATCTTACTGCTGGGGATATTAACTCTGATAATCGGACTGACATCATTATGGTCGAATATAATCGTAACCATATTGAAATCCTTGCGCTCGATCACGATGTCAAGCCGATTCCTGCAATGCGTTTCAAGATATTCGAGCAGAAAAGCTATCGCGATATTAAAAGTCGCACTGAATTTGCAGTTGAACCGCGGGAGATGTGCGTTGCTGATGTTACAGGTGACGGGAAAAAAGATTTGGTTACTATTATCCATGACCGCATAATTGTTTATCCTCAAGACTGATTTTGTTTCTCGTGACTCGCAAAAGACAAAATGGTACGTAACGGCAAAAAGGTTTTTGTTGCGCTTAGCGGTGGAGTAGATAGCTCAACCTCTGCAGCTCTATTGCTTGAAGCCGGCTGTTATTGTGCCGGTGTCTTTATGATTACAGGTGAGTACAGCAACTGTGAGGATGCTGAAGATATTGCCAGAAGGCTTGGTATAAAATTTTATGTCCTCGACCTTCGCAAAGATTTCGAGCGAATCCTTGATTATTTTTGCAACGAGTACAAGGGAGGTCGAACACCCAATCCCTGTGTTTTATGCAATAGATTGATAAAATTCGGAAAATTATGGGATTTTGCGAGAAGTAAAGGAGCTGAGCTGCTTGCGACCGGCCACTATGCAAGAATCCTTGAACATAATGGGCAGTTGGGCTTATACGATGCCGTTTATACGGATAAAGACCAGTCTTATGCTTTATCCATGATTGACAGCAGGATTTTACCGTATATCATTTTACCGATGGGAAAAAGCGGTTCAAAAGATCAAACACGTAAGATAGCAGCGAAATTTGGCTTGGGCAATGCACAAAAGGCGGAATCTCAAGAGATATGTTTTATTCCCGACAATGATTATGCAGCGGAGCTTGAGCATCGCTGTCCCGAACTTATTCATGGCGGCAACATTACCGATAGCGATGGCAACATCTTAGGCAGGCATAATGGTATCCATCGATTCACTATAGGCCAACGACGGGGTTTACGAGTAGCAATGGGTAAGCCCTACTATGTAGTGAATATTGACGCCCAAAGTAAAACGGTAACACTCGGCCCAAAGGGAGAACTTGTACATAAGCGGCTTTATGCTACGGATGTGAATTGGTTGATAGATGAGCCAACATCAGCGTTTCGCGCAAGAGTGAAAATACGCTATAATGATAAAGGTAACTCTGCGTTGATTTCTCCACATGGTGATAGTGTGGTTGTAGAATTTGATGAACCTAAGCCTGCCATAACACCTGGTCAGCTTGCCGCATTCTATGTTCAGGAAAGGAAAAATAATAGAGTTGTAGGTGCCGGCTGGATTGATAAGGTGTCCGATTGAATTACCTGGCAGCAACAGGGATGCAGGCCTTGGGGAAAACTGGGGTTAAATATGAATAATTATATATGGCTTTAGGTTATGCCGGTAGATGGCGACATTTTGGATTTGCTCCAGCAGAAAGTAGCCCAAATGGCAAAAGAGATGCAGCGAGCGATAATATTACAACCAGGAGCAATTGGTGACTGCATATTAACTTTGCCCTTGGCTAAGTTTATGAAAGATACTCTACAATTAGGTGGGGTGGATCTTTTGGGACGCACCGAATATATTGGCATTTTGCCTGGCAGAACATGTATTGATGGAATTCGCTCCATAGATTCGACGGATTTACATAGACTGTTTATTGAACCGAATGCATTCGACCTTGCAGATAGAGATCCTTTAATAAACGCTTTTGATGACTATGCCTGGATTGTGACATTCCTGGGTGAGCCAAACGGCAACTTTGAACAAAACCTGATTTTCACCGCCAATTGCAGCCATAGCGCGGAAGTGATAACGTTGTCGATGAAACCGCCCGGAGGCTTCAGTCAGCATTTAACAGAATTTTATACACAACAGTTTAAAGACCAGAGCGGCTTTTCATTGGAAAATTCCACAGATCAGTTTTCTGATATTCTTATAACGACCACGGAAGCTGATAGAGACAGAGGCAAAGAACTATTGGAAGAAATAGACTTTGACTTTTCTAAAAAGCTGATAGTAATCCACCCCGGCAGCGGGGGGCTGAGTAAGTGTTGGCACTTGGATAATTTTCTGGCTGTAGCCGAGGAAGCTGGTTCAAAAGGTATCGAAGTGATATTCTTGTTGGGACCGGCTGAACTGGATAAATTTACTAAGGCGAGAATTCGAGACATAAAAAGTGTTGCGAAGTGTCTGATGGATTTGTCTTTGACGCAGGTTGTAGGACTTTTAAGTTGTGCCGATGGATTTGTAGGTAATGACAGCGGTGTTACACACTTGGCTGGTGGATTAGGTATCCGGACATTGGCTATTTTCGGCCCAACGAATCCGGCAGTTTATAGACCCATTGGACCGGCTGTAACAGTGTTTGAGAATAGAAGTGTGGCTTTCGCGGAAGAACCATCGGCGATCTTGCAGCAGGAGCTACTGGCGTCTTTGTTGCCATTAGGTTAGATGCCGGTGTTGACCACATTAGTTATTTTATTATAATGGCCGAAGTTAAGATATATCTTGCCGGATTCCAATGTACAATAATGTTATGGGAACGAGTGATAGTTATACAGGAAATATCATAGAGACGTGCCTATGCCTATAAAAACTTTAGGTGAGTTAGCTGAATATATAGGTGGCCAGCTTTGTGGCGACCCAAATATTGTTATCACGTCTGCCTCTACTTTGGGACGGGCACTTGAAGGTGATATAAGCTTTTTGGTCAACCGCAAATATCAAAAGCAGCTCAGAACAACCAAGGCAAGTGCGGTAATTGTGGGAAAAGAGATCACCGAAAGCTCGGTTCCTCTTTTAATAGCTGAAGACCCTTACTATGCCTTTATGCAAATTATGGTGTTGTTGCACGGTCATCGCAAGCATAAAAAGGTGGGGATAAGCCCGCGGGCCTCAATTTCGGATAGTGCAAAAATAGGTATAGATTGTAATATTCATGATTTTGTGGTAGTTGCTGATGAGGCCAAGATAGGGGATGGTTGTGTGATTTACCCCAGCGTGTTTATCGGGCAGGGTGTGCAAATCGGAAATGACAGTATAATATATCCTAATGTTACCATTTATGACGGCTGCAAAATTGGAAATCGTGTAATTATCAATTCAAATTCAACAATTGGTGAAGACGGCTTCGGCTATGCCAGTTATAAAGGTATACATCACAAAATACCACAAATTGGTGGGGTTGTAATAGAAGATGATGTTGAAATTGGTGCCTGTTGTGGAATCGAGCGAGGGACACTTGGTGATACCATTATAGGTCAGGGCAGTAAATTGGGTGACTTGGTCACTATAGGACACGGCACAAAAATCGGTTCACATTGTTTGCTTGTGGCTCAGGTAGGAATAGCCGGCTCAACGACACTTGGTCATCATTGTGTAGTAGGGGGGCAGGTGGGTATTGTGGGCCATATCAATATCGGCAATAACGTTACCATTGCAGCCCAGGCCGG